>DAIRUD010000025.1:0-13405 GCA_036803565.1 Synergistaceae bacterium
AGGCCCAGACGTTCGAAGACGGGAAAGTCGAAGCCTTCCCAATCATGGATGGAGTTTTCGGGTATACTTTGTGAAGTACCGCCATAGCGGACGGGGTCTTCCTCAGCCGGCGGGCGGTGGTAAGGCACGTCATCGCTGACGGCGGCGGCTACGCGCAGGTCGCGCCGATGGAGGAGATCAACCTCCACTTCAACGGGGATTTCCACGCCATCGAATCGGCCGCGAACCTCCTCGCCGCGTTGATCGACAACCACATCCACCACGGCAACGCGCGGGAGATCGACGTCCGGCGCATCGTCTGGCGGCGCGCCATGGACATGAACGACCGCCAGCTCCGCAGCGTCGTCGACGGCCTCGGCGGACGCGCGAACGGTACGCCGCGCGAGGACGGGTTCGACATCGTCGTCGCCTCCGAGGTCATGGCGGTCTTCTGTCTCGCGGAAAACCTCGCGGACCTGCGCACGCGCCTCGGACGCATGATCGTCGCCTACGACCGCAGCGGACAACCGATCACCGCCGCCGACCTCAAGGCCAACGGCGCGATGACGGCACTTCTCCGCGAGGCGTTCAAGCCCAATCTCGTCCAGACACTCGCGGGCACCCCCGTCCTGGTGCACGGCGGCCCGTTCGCCAACATCGCCCACGGCTGCAACTCCGTCGTCGCGACGCGGACCGCGATGGCGCTCGCCGACTACACCGTGACGGAGGCCGGTTTCGGCGCGGACCTCGGCGCGGAGAAATTCCTGGACATCAAATGCCGGGCGGCCGACCTCGCGCCGGACGCCGTCGTCGTCGTGGCCACCGTGCGCGCCCTGAAGTATCACGGCGGCGTCCCCAAGGACGAGGCGGCGGCAAAGAACCCGCGGGCGGTCGAGCGCGGCCTCCCCAACCTGCTGCGCCATATACGCAATATGCGCGACGTCTTCGGCCTGCCGGTGGTCGTCGCCCTCAACCGCTTCCCGACCGACGACGCGGAAGAGCTGGCCGTCGTTGCCGAGGCCTGCGACGCCGTCGGCGTCTCCCTGATCCACTCGGAAGTATGGGCAAGGGGAGGGGAGGGCGGCAAGCAACTGGCGGAAGAGGTCGTCCGCCTGACAACGACCCCCTCGGCCTATCACCCCGATCGCGTCTACCCCCTCGACGCGCCGATCGCGGAAAAGATCCGCAGCGTCGCTGGGAAGATCTACGGCGCCGCCGACGTGGCGTTCACGCCGCCCGCCGCACGCGCCATGCAGGAGGCCGAACGGCTCGGTTTCGGCCGCCTGCCGGCCTGCATCGCGAAGACGCAGTACTCCTTCAGTGACGACCCGCAGCGGCTCGGCGCACCGGAGGATTTCACGATCACCGTCCGCGAGCTCCGCATCAGCGCGGGAGCCGGCTTTGTGGTCGCGCTGACCGGGGATATCCTGACCATGCCGGGATTGCCGAAAACACCGCTGGCGGAATCGATCGACGTGGACGAGGCCGGCAACATCGTCGGCCTGTCGTAAGACGACCCAAGAGAGCGAGGAACCGATATGACGATGAACGAATCCTTCCGGCCGCTGAAGGGAAAACCGGTAGTCGAGGCCCTTTCCGCCGAGATCCGTGCGCGCGCGCAAAGCCTGGCGTCCGCGCACAGAAAGCCGAAATTGGCGATCGTCCGCCTGGGCGAGCGCCCCGACGACCTCGCCTACGAGAGAAGCATCGCCAAACGCTGCGAGGCGCTCGATGTGGAGACGCAGGTCGAGGCGCTTGCCGCAGACGCCCCGCAAAGGGAACTGACCGCCCTGTTGGAACGGCTGCGGGACGATGACGGCGTCGACGGCATCCTGCCCTTCCGCCCGCTCCCGGCCCAGATCGACATGCAGGCCGTCAAACGCGCCCTCGCCCCGGAAAAGGACGTGGATTGCATCGGGCCGGGGGGCTCCGCCGCCGTCTTCGACCGCTCGCTCGGCGGCTACCTGCCCTGCACGGCGGAGGCGGTCATGGAAATGCTCCGCTTCTACGAGGTTCCGCTGGCGGGGGCGCGCGCCGTGGTCCTGGGGCGCTCCCTCGTCGTGGGACGCGCGCTGGCGCTGCTGCTGATGGACGCACACTGCACCGTCACGGTCTGCCACTCGCGGACGCGCAACCTGCCGGACGTAGCCGCGCAGGGGGACATCCTGGTCTGCGCCATGGGACGCGCGCGCATGGTCGGCGCCGAATACGTCAAACCGGGGGCGGTCGTGATCGACGTGGGGATCAACGACGACGGCGGCGGCATCTGCGGGGACGCCGATTTCGACGCGATCGCGACGGTCGCCTCGGCGGCCACGCCGGTCCCGGGCGGCATCGGGGCGGTAACGACGACGCTGCTCGTGCGCAACGTCGTCCAAGCGTGTACGCAACGCTTTGCCAGATAGGAGGGATTTCGATGCAGATCTGCGATTTGTGCAAGTCGAGGGAATGCCTGCAGGAAAACCCGGAGAAGTATCACAAGAATTGTCCGGTGAACGATGGGGAGTTCTTCGAACAAACGTTCGAGGAATACAAAAAGGAGGAGAACCACGCGTTCTACCTGGGCTGTTCGGCACTCGAAGCGGAGGGCTACGGCAAATGGCCCCGCCTGCGGGAGATCGTCGAGCTGTGCAAGGCGCGCGGCTACAAAAAAGTCGGGCTGGCCTTCTGCACCGGCCTCCACCGCGAGGCCGAGATCACCGCGTCGATCATGCGCTACCACGGCTTGGCCGTCTCCTCCGTCATGTGCAAAACGGGGGGCATCGCGAAGGAGCGCGTCGGCATCTCGCCGCAGGACAAGCTCGTCCCCGACGCCTTCGAACCGATGTGCAACCCCATCGCCCAGGCGGAGCTCCTCAACCGCGAAGGGACGGAGCTCAACGTCGTGCTGGGCCTCTGCGTCGGTCACGACTCGCTCTTCTACAAATACTCCCGGGCGCTCGTCACGACCCTCGTCGTGAAGGACCGCGTGCTGGCGCACAACCCGGTCGGCGCCATCTACTGCGCGGAAACCTACATGAAGGGCAGGCTGAAATAGGGCGACCCTCATGCCGTAGGTTCGAATGGAATCCGCCCGCGCCGCCCGTCGGCTATCCGTCGTTCGACGGAACCCCGGATCACCGCCTCCAGAAGGAGGGGGTGAAGACGACGAGCAGCGGAAAGATCTCCAGGCGGCCGCAGAGCATCAACAGGATGTAGACGACCTTCACCCCGCCCGGCTGCGCCGCATAGCTCTCCGTGGGGCCGATCATGCCGAACCCCGGCCCGACGTTGCCGAGCGTCGCCGCCGCGCCGGAGATCGCCGTGGTCATATCCTGGCCGAAGAGGGCGAGCGCGCCGAACCCCGCCAGAAAAAGGGCGACGTAGGCGATGACGAACGCAAAACAGCTGGAGATGACGCCGGAGTCGACGGCCTCCTCGCCGAGCCGCGTGGGGATAACGGCGCGCGGGTGCAGCAGGCGGCGAAACTCCGCACCCACGTGGCGCAGGACGATGCGCACCCGCAGGCAGGTAATGCCCCCGGCGCTGGAGGTCGCACACCCGCCGCAGAACATGAGGATCAGCATCAGGGAGCGGACGGAGGACGGCCAAGCGTTGTAGTCGCTGATAAAATAACCGCAGGTCGACAACATGCTGACGCACGTGAAGAAACCCTCCAGCGACGCGGTCCGCACGGACGCGAAGACGCCGCCGAGATACAGCAGGGACGACGTCGCGACGCCGAAGAGCAGCAGCAGAAACGCGTAGAAGCGGAACTCCGGGTTCTTCCAGAGAGGGGAGAGGCTGCGCTTCGCGAGCATGGCGTGAAAGAGCGTGACGTTCGCGCCGGCGAGAAAGAGAAAGACCGCCGTCACCCACTTGACGTAGGACGAGTCGAAATGGCCGACGTTATCCGCGTACGGCGAGAAACCGCCCGTCGCCAGCGTGCCGAACGCCAGCGTCATGGCGTCGAACAGTCCCAGCCCGCCGAAGAGGAGCAGGGCGATCTGGATCGTCGTAAGCGTCACGTAGGTCTTCCACAGAAAGGCCGCCGTCTGTTGGATGCGCGGCGTAAGCCGCTCGTGGACGGGACCGGCGACCTCGGACCGGTACAGCTGCATCCCCGCGCTGGACGCGGGCAGCACGGCGAGCGCCAGCACGACGATGCCGACCCCGCCGATCCATTGGGAAAAACTGCGCCAGAGCAGGATGCTCCGCGGCACCCGGCCGAGATCCGGGATAACGCTCGCGCCCGTGGTCGTAAAACCGGAGACGCCTTCGAAAAAGGCGTCGAGCAGGGTCGGCACGCTGGCGTCGAAACGATAGGGCAGCCCCACGAGCAGGGAGGCGAGCAGCCAGGACAACGGCACCGCCAGCAGCGCCTCCTTCATGCGCATTTCCTGAAAGCGCGCGCCGCGGCCGACCGCCCGCATCGCGATGCAGACCCCGGCGCAAAGAAGCAGCGTCAACAACAGGGGCCCAAGGCCGCGGCCACCGTCGTACAGTCCCCACGCGATCGGCAACAGCAGCGCCGCGGCGAGCGCGAACGCGACGACGGAGAGAAAGCGGCAGACCCGTCTCACGAGGTCCCGGCGCCGAGCAGCGCCAACGCTTCGTCGACGACGTCGAGCGTGGCGAAGACGAAGGCCTTGTCGCCCGCCTGGAGTTGGAAGTTGCCCGTGGGGATGAACACCCCGCTCTTCCGGTCGCCCCTGCGGACCAAGCCCAGCAGAGCTCCCGCGGGCAGCGCCAGATCCTTGAGTTCGACGCCGACGGCCGGGCTGTCCTCCCGCACCGTGACCTGGACGGTCTCCGCACCGATGCGGTCGAAGATCGCCAGCATGTTGGCCTGCCCGGCATAGCGCACGGAGCTGATGATGACCGACGAGAGCGCCTCGTTGCGGTTGACGACGGCGTCCACCGGCAGATGCTCGGCGATGCGCGCGAAGTTGCGGCGCCGGACGACGGCGACGCTCTTCTTGGCGCCGAGAAAGTGCGCCTGCGCGGCGAGTATCAGGTTGACCTCGTCGCTCTCCGTCGTCGACACGAAACCGTCCGCCGCGGCGACGCCCTCCTGCGCCAGGAGTTCGTCGTCCGCCCCGTCGCCCCACAGGATCGTCGCCTTGGGAAGCTCCGCGGCCAGGCGACGGCACTTTTCGCGGTCCCGGTCCACGATTCTGATGTCGACCCCGCGCACGCGCCGGAGCAGCAATTGTGCCGTCTGAAAGCCGACCTTGCCCGCTCCGACGATGAAAACTTTCTTCAGCCTCCCGCTGCTGGCGGGCTGGTACAGGTGTGCGATCTCCCGGATCTGGTCGAGGTAGCAGAAGGAGTAACACAGATCCCCCTCCCGCAGCACGTCGTTCGCCCGGGGAATGAAGCCGCTTTCACCCCGCACGACGTACACGACGATGGTGATCAGCTTGGGGTTGTTCTGGCGGATTTGCAGCAGGCTCTGCCCGTCGGCCGGACTGCCCGCGGCGATGCGGAAGGCGTAGATGCCCGCCTTGTCGTCGATCTCCGTCGAGTGGACGGCCCCCCGGGTCTCCAGAAGGTCCTCCACCTCGCGCGCCACGCTTCGCTCCGGCGAAACCATCAGGTCGATCCCCAGATCGCTGCTCCAGGAGGAGTCGATATCCGTAAACTCCAGCCCGACCGCCCGCGAGATGACGCGGCGGACGCCCATCTTCTTGGCGATCCAGCAGGCGAGGATGTTGACCTCGTCCCGGCTGGAGCACGCGATCAGCATCTCGACGGAGGAATCCGGCGTAATCCCGGCCTTCTCCAGCACGTTGGGGCGCGCGCCGTTGCCCCGCACGACCATCACGTCCAGCTCGCCCTCCGCCTTGGCGGCGCGCTCCGCGTCCTCCTCGACGAGCACGATATCGTGCCCGTCCTGCGAAAGGTTTCTGGCCACGGCGAAACCGACCTCCCCGGCCCCTACGATGACGATGCGCAAATCGATCCCCCACTTTCCGGAACGGTTGTGCCGGCGCTCCCCCGCGGCCGCAACGGCCGGTCGTAGAGGATGCCGTCGGACCAGTACGCGCGCGTAAAAAGGACGAACACGGTAAACAGCTCCAAGCGGCCGCACAGCATGAGAAACGAATAGATCCACTTCGCCGGGGCGGCCTGAGAGGCGAAGTTGCCCGCCGCGCCGAGGGAGCCGAATCCGGGTCCGACGTTCCCCAACGTCGCCGCGACGCCGGAAATGGCGGTGAAAAGGTCCGGCTCGAAGAGCGTGATGCCGAAGACGCCGACGGCGAAGACGAGCAGGTACAGCCCGAAAAAAGCCAGGCAGGAGGAAAGGGCCTCGACCTCCAGGGAGACGTCGCCCAACCGGATGGCGACGACGGCGCGCGGGCTGCGCGTGCGCTTGAACTGCCGCATCATGTGCCGCCCCAGGACGAGCAGGCGGATCTGCTTGACGGCGCCGGACGTCGAACCGGCGCAGCCTCCGGGAAAGAGGCAGAGAAAGAGCAGGGCTTTCGGAAAAACCGGCCAGATCTCGTAGTTGGCGGAGACGAACCCGGTGGTCGTGACGAGGCTCACGACCTGAAAGGCCCCGAACCGCAGCGCGTCGCCGAAGCCGGAATAGGTACCGTTCGCCAGAAGGCCGCAGGATACCAGCAGGGAAAAGGCGACGACGAACGCGAAATACAGCGCGAACTCCGGATCCCTGGGGAAAACCCCGATGGAGCGCCCGCGGATGGCGCGGTAGTGCAGCACGAAATTGGCCCCGGAGAGGAACATGAAGATCGTGATCACCCAATCGAAATATGCGTTGTCGAAGTGCGCGAGGCTGGCGTTATACGGGGAGAAACCGCCGGTGGAGATCGTGCCCATCGCGTGCATCACCGCGTCGAAAGGCCCCATGCCGCCCAACAGCAGCAGCACCGTGAGAATCGCCGTAAAACCGACGTACAGCCGCCAGAGGATCGTGGCGGTCTGGCGCATCCGCGGCGTGAACTTCTCGTGCACCAGCCCCGGCACCTCCGCGCTGTAGAGTTGGAACCCCCCGGTGCCGATCATCGGCAGGAGCGTCAGCGTCAGCACGATGATGCCCATCCCGCCCAGCCAGTGCGTGAAGCCCCGCCAGAACAACAACCCGCCCGGCAGGGGGTCGATGTTTACCAGGATCGTCGAACCGGTCGTCGAAAACCCCGACATCGCCTCGAAAAACGCGTCGGTATAGGTGGGCGCGCATCCGTGCAGCAAATAGGGCAATCCGCTGACCGCGCTGGCCGCCACCCAGGAGAGCGCGACGGAGGCCATGGCCTCGCGCGGCCCCATCCGCGAGAGATCGCCGCCGCGCCCCAACCCGTAAAACGCCGCCGCCACCGTCATCCCCAGCCCGATCGAAACGGCAAAAGCGCGGACGTCCGCCTCCTGCCGGAATACCGCGTAGAACAGGGGGATGCACATGCTCAACGTAACGACGAACGTCAACACCGCCAGAAATTTCAGAACGACGGAAATTCTCAACGCAGGATCGCCTCCGGCAGGATCATAGCACAAAGAGAGGCACGGGCATCCGGCGCTTCGACGATCCGCCCCGCGTCAGATGCGCGAAACCGTCCCGCCGCGCAGGGTCGCCCGCACATCGAACATTTCCTCCGGCCAAACCCATTGTATCCCTCCGCCGCACACGCCGCATGCGGACACCACGGCATAGGAGCGAATGCGCATTTGGGTATCGCATCGACGAAAAACGAACAGGAGAAGTCGTCAGCGATCGTGTGCCGGCCTCGCCTGCGGGGGCGGCCGATCGAATCACGCGGTTTCTACGGCCCGCACCGCTCCCTTTCCGCTTCTGAGCGCGTGCAAGCAAAACGCGGCGACGCCGAGGCAGGCGACCTCCGAGACGACGGGGGAGAGCCAGATGCCGAGCTCCCCGAATATCGCGGACATCGCGAAGAGCGACACGGCGATCACGAAGAGTCCCCTGCTCGCCGAGAGCGCGACGCCGAAGATCGGGCGCTCGACGGAGGAGAAGTAGGTCGCCAGCACGACGTTCACGCCGATAAAGAGGTAGGATACGGCATAGATGCGGAATGCGCGTACGCTGTCGGCAAGCAGCGCGGCGTTCTCCCCGGCGTCGATGAACAGCCGCACGAACGCGCCGGTAAAAACCTCCATCAGGGCGAACCAGGCGATCGAGCAACACACGGCGGTCTTCAGGGCGAGCGAGAGCAGGTATCGGCAACGGGCCTCGTCGCCCCTGCCGTATTGGTAGCTCAGGAGCGGCTGCATCCCCTGCGAGATGCCCGACATCGTCATGACGACAAGCGTCGTCACATAGGCCATGACGGTGTAGCTGACGCCCCCCTCGGCTCCGACGATCTGCAGGATGCGGCGGTTGAAGAGAAAGATGGCCGCCCCGACGGAGAACTCCGTCACGGCGTCCCCAAACCCCAGGCGGACGCTCCGCAGCAACTCCTCCAGGCGGAACTCGAAGCGTGAGAAGCGCAACCGCGCACGCTTCCCCAAGAAATGGGACAGCAGCAGCAGCGTGGAGAGAAGTTGGGCGATGCCCGTCGCCCAGGCCGCCCCGGCGACACCCCAGCGAAAGACCATGACGAACAGGTAATCCAGCACGATGTTGGCGGCGGCCGCCACCCCGACGGAGATCGCGGCAAGCCTCGGATAGCCGTCGGCGCGGACCGTAACCTCGAAATAGTAGGTGAGGATGAAGAAGAGCACGAAGAGGGACACGATTCGCAAATACGCGCGCACGTCCGCAAACAGCGCGGGGGTGGCGCCGAGGAAGCGCGCCAGCGGATCGCCCCACACCAGCGAGCCGACGGTGATGCACAGGGAAAGGGACGAGAGAAAAACCATGTCCACCATGAACGCGCGGCGGGCGGCGACGACGTCCCCCCGGCCGAGGTAGATCGAGATAACCGTCGAAGCCCCGGCGGAGCAGAGGATCGAAATGCCGAAGATCAGGTTGATATAGGGCATCGCGATGTTGACGCTGGCAAGTGCCATCGGCCCGACTCCGCACGCGACGAAATAGCCGTCGACCATCGAGTAGAACGAAAAAATCCACATCGCCGCCACCGACGGCACGGCGTACCGGAAAAACGTTCTCCGCAATCCCTTGCCATCCAGATCTTTGTCCATCGCCGCTTCCTCCCCGCGCGCGACTTCCCGCGCACCCCACGATACGGGCATTCTAAAGGTTGGTATAATACCAAAGTCAAGCGTCCGCCGGGGAGGGCAGCGTATGCGAGGATATTACAGGATCGGGGAAATTTCCAAACTCTACGACATCGGCGCGGACTCGCTCCGCTACTACGAGGAGATCGGCATCCTCCGTCCGCGCCGGGGGGAAAACGGTTACCGCCGATACGGCGTCGAGGAGATCCGCAGGTTGAACGTCGTCAAGGACCTGCGGCAATTCGGCTTCTCCATGCAGCGGATCCAGGCCTATCTGGACGGCAAGAACTGCGAAAACACCCGCGCGCTGCTGCACGAGGAGGAGGATTTCCTGGAGGCGGAGATCCGGCGGCTGCGTGCCCGCCAACGGTCGCTCCGCGCACGGATCGCGGAGTTATCGGAGTACGAGGACGTCGAAACCGGCAACATCGCCGTGCGCGACCACCCCGCGCGCCCCTGGGTCCGGATGGAGATCGACTCCACGGAGGACGACGACGTCGACATCGCGCTCAACCGCCTGAACGGCCGCTTCGGGCAGCGCATCTACGCGGCCGCGAACTACATGATCGGCGCGACCATACGCGCGGAGGAGGTGCGCAAAGGAGCGGCCGTCCGCTTTCATTCCGTGTTCTATTTGCTGCACGACGCGAGTATCGGAAACGACGGGGCGATTCCGCCGGGACGATACCTTTCCCTTCACTACCGCGGCGGATATGCGCAGAGCGGCCGGAGAATTCGCGAGGTGTTGGCTTATGCGGACGCCGAGGGCATGAAAACGGGGGAGGAGATTCTCGAATTATACAAAGTCGACGTGCACGAGACGAACGACGAACGGGAATTTCTCACCGAGATACAGGTACGCGTCGCACACCCCTAGAGGTCGGGCGCGAACGCACCGGCATCCAACGCCCGTCGAAGGGGTGGGGGTACATACTCAGTCCGATCCCTGCCCCCAGCGTCCCCAGAGGCGCCTGTCCGCCGTATCGCCAAAGGAACAGACCAACTGCATCTTATGGCTGTATTTGTTGTAGCGGTAGCGTACGCGGACGTTGTTCGACAGCTCCCAGGTCGCCCCTCCGCCGCTTCGATGGGACGGGCTTCCATAAGCGCCGCACAGGGCTTCGTAGATCCTCCGGGAATGCTCGCTCCCGGTACCGGAGATCGACACCGCGGCAAATCTGTCCTCGTAAAACGCGTACAGGATCCCCGAGACGGGGACGTCGGCGAAGTGCAGCGCGTCGTTCATTTTCTTGTAATACCGGACGCCGCCGATGTCCTCGACCAGTTTCAGGTAGGGGAGGGCGCCGGAACGCTCGCCCCATCGGACGCCGCGAAACCCCTCCAGCAGCGCCGTGGAGGCATGGGCGGGGGAGAGGCCAAACAGGCTCAGCGCGCACAGGACGACGATGCATGGCACAAACATACGTTTCCGCATGGACAAGATCAACCCCCGATCCGCTTTCTTCTCGGTTACGGCGGACGCGCCGCCTCTTCCCCATTATACATGATCGACAGCCGCGCCGCCCCCGCAAAACCCGGAACGTCGCCGCGACGAGGTTCCGGTCTTGCGAAAAACGACGCGGCCCTGTCGGGCGCGACGGCGGAACACGGACGCGTTTCTTGCGGAAATCGCAATTCCCACCGAACTGCGAACGCGCACTTTCGCCGATCCCCCGGACGGTGTATAATGCGTACTCGGAATCATAATGTGGAGGAGAACAATGGGTACGACGATTTCCATTTACAACCCCGCCCTCTTCGAGGTACTCGATACGGCAACGGAGACGCGTTACTACGGCACCGACCAAAACTGGTTCAAAACCTGGTGGCAGCGATACACGGGGTGCGGTCCCTCCGTCGCCTCCAACCTTGTTTTCTACCGGATGCGCCGCGCGGACGCGACGGCGGCAACCGCGCCCATCCCAAGGGAGCGGTTGCTCTCGCTCATGGAGGACGTGTGGGAATACGTCACGCCGACCCGCCGCGGCATCCCCACGACCAAGCTCTTTCGCGACCTCTTCGAAAACTATGCGGAGAAAAAGGGCATCCGCGTCGAGACCTGCGACGTGCTGGATTTTTGCGACGAGACCGGAACGGCATGCAATCCCCCCGCACTGGACGATGTCGCAGCCTTCCTGGAGAAAGCGCTCTCCACCGACCACCCGGTGGCGTTCCTCAACCTCTGCAACGGACATGAGGCGAACCTCGACGAATGGCATTGGGTCACCGTCGTCTCCATGCGTTACGATCCGGAGGACGGGCGGGCCGTGATCGGCATTTTGGACGAGGGGGAGCACAAGGAGATCGACCTCGCGCTCTGGCTGCGCACGACGAAACGCGGCGGCGGCTTCGTCTATTTTTCGCTCGCCGCCTAGAACCTTTTCGGTTCGTGGGGCTCCGCCCCACACCCCGGCAGGGGATTGCAATCCCCTGCACCCCTCTTTATATTCAGCGCATATTCAGCGTGCGAGCTCAGCGTTGATTTATTCCAGCCGGAACATTTCCTCCCGCCAAATTCCCCGCCCCCCGCGTCGGGGATTGTCATTTCCCATCGTTTCTCCGGGCTGATTACCCGATGTTCTCTTGCTCGAAACCCTATCGGGAGGCGACGTCGCTTTCATTTCCCACGCGAAAGCGCCGATATTCGTAGTGTGAACTTCGTCCCGCCGCACCTCCGGCGGGACCGGCAAAGGCGGGAATGACACGCATGAAACGACCGATCGGCATCCTTCTGGTCGCACTGCTGCTCCTCTCGATGCGCGCGGACGCCTTCGAATACAACGCGGACCCGGCGAAGGAACCGACCGGATTCCGCGGTATCGAATGGGGCCAGGACATCGCGACGCTCGCCGACATGGAGCCGCGCGGAGTAAAAGACAACGGCCGTTCGCAAATCTACGCGCGGAAAAGCGATCTCATGATCTTCGGCGGGGTGGAACTGGATACGCTGCTCTATGCCTTCGGAGACGGCAAATTTTCCGAGGCGTTGTTGGCCGCCAACGGAGAGCTCAACGGGCTCTCCCTCTTTGCGGCGGCCGCGGCGTTGTACGGAAAGACCGGCCCATTCGCGGGCGGCGAATACTATTGGTTTTTCCCCAGGGTAACCATCTCCTACAGCTATTCGGAGCGGGACCAGCTGGCGATACTGCACTACACCTACAATCCGATCTCCGAGGACCTGCACCGCCCCTGACACTCCGGAAACGGGAACTTTCTCCAGCGCACGGCGTGACGATTTACCGCGTTTTCATGTATGATGTCGGGGATCGCCGCATCGTTTCGCGATCGCATACATCCAAGTTCGGAGGTAACGAAATGGCCCCGAAACCCATCCCTCGTATCGCGCCATGCCGCCGTCCGGCGCCTCTATTCGTGCGACTCGCGCTCGTCGTCCTGCTTCTGCCCGCATTGGCGGCGATCGCGTCCGCCGACGAAGCCGCGCACATCGAGGTGGAACACGTCTACGAAAAACCGGGCGATACCGCGCAATCGTTCGAGGATTCCCGGGTCGTCATCGGCACGTCCTTTCACGGCTCGTTCGGTGTCGTGCACATCCGAAACCGCACGCGCACACCGCTGACGATCCAGTGGAGCGAAGCTGCGATCATCGATCCGGCCGGAAAGTCGCGCCGCATCTTCATGCGCGACCTGCCGTTCGAGCAAAGGGCCTCTTTCATCGAGCCCTCCGTCGTCGCACCGGGGGACGAAATCGAACGGGAAATCGCCCCGCTCGACTACGCGCACTCGGCGACCTACATCCAACCCTTGATCAAATGGCCTTCCACCGCGGGCGACATCCCCGGAAGCGACCTTCGCTCTCCCGCCTATCGACGCTTCATGAGCGAGTACAAAGGAAAGACGTTCGCGTTCGTCCTGCCGCTCACGTTCGTGGACGGGACGCGCATCTACATCGTGCGCTACCGCTTCGACTTTACGGATAATTTCGCGTACCTGGAACGGGTGGACAACGAAGCCCTTCCGGCCACATCCGGCATCACCGCGTTTCTTGACGGCAACAGGATCGAGGCGGTAGAACCGGGCAGCGTGGCCAAAATGGCGGGGCTGCTGCCGGGGGATCGCATCATCGAGGTCAACGGGAAAAGTACGGTTGCGATCGCAGAGGACCTGCTGGAAATTATCGACCGCAATCTGTCGCAGAACAGAAACCTTGTCCTCCTGTACGAACGTGACGGCGTGGAGAAGATGATCGTGTTAAGGCCGTAGACAACCGCTCCTGCGCGGTCTACGCGGCAGGAATCAAGAACGGGAAACTCTCGTGAAACCG
>DAIRUD010000026.1:0-13083 GCA_036803565.1 Synergistaceae bacterium
ACGCGCTGCAATCGACCATCGGCTACTCCCGCTACGGGGAGAACAACACGCCGGAGACGGACCCGGCGAAGATCAAATCGGCCCTGAAGGACTTCAACAAGATCCTCAACGAAATCCTGCTGGGGAACGACGACGACGTGAAGAAGTTCGCCGAGGAGATCCGGAAGTCCGGCCGGAAGATTGCGGGCGCGCGGCTGTCGGAGCTGAAATCGGCGTATTCCGCCCTCGGGAAGATCATCGAGGAGACGGATGGAAGCGAGGATTCGGAAGGAGATGGTGCGGAAGTGAAGAAAGAGGAGATCGGCAAGATCGTCAAGGAAGCCCTCGAGGAGGCGGTCACGCCTTTGAAGGAGCGGCTGGACGCCCTCGAGAAGTCGGAGGGCGAGGAGAGCGCCCCGCCCGGCGGCGAAGGTGGCGAGGGTACGCAAGAGCAGGACTTCGCGGAGCTCGTCAAATCCGCGGTCGCCGAGGCGGTGAAACCCCTCTCCGACCGCCTGGAAAAGGTCGAGAAGACCCGCGGCGTCAGCAATCGCATCCCCGAGGGGGAGAACGTCCAGAAGGGCGAAGATGACACCTGGGGCGACCTGCTCTAAGCGCCCAAGACCACGGAGAAAAGGAGGAAAGGCCATATGCACAACAGAAAGATCATCAAGGACACGATCACGACCGGGCATCTGACGGGAGCCGGGAAAGGCGGGCACCTGAACCCGCAGCAGGCGAAGAAGTTCATCTCCTACATGACGGACGAGACCGCCTTCCTGAAGGACATCCGCCTCGAGCAGATGTCGGCGCCGGAAAAGCAACTGGACTTCCTGCTCATCGGAAGCCGCCTGATCCGCAAGGCTGCCGAAGCGACGCCCCCGAGCGAGCTCGCCGAGATCGACACCAGGCGCAAGGAGCTCCGTTCGACGAAAGTGCGCCTGGCGGCCGACATCACGACGGAGTTCGGGGAGGACAATATCGAGGGAGCCTCGGCGAAGGACAAGGTCATGCGGGAGCTCGCCATGCAGTTCGGCAACGACGTCGCCGACCTCGCGCTGAACGGGGACACCGCGGCGACCGGCACGGACGCGTCGTTCCTCAACATCGGCGACGGGTTCATCAAGCAGGCCAAGGCCAGCACGGAGGCGCACAAGGTCGATATCGGTTCCTCGCAGGACTACAAAGGGGTCATCTTCCCGGCGATGCTCGGCGCGATGCCGAACAAGTTCAAGCGGGACAAGTCGAACATGCGCATCTACTGCTCGACGAACGTCGCCGACGCCTACATCGACCAGCTCGCCTTGCGCGAGACGGCGATGGGCGATTCCATCCTGGTGAACGGCACGCTGATGAAGTTCAAGGGCTACCCGGTGCACCCCATCGAGTACATCCCCGACGACGTGCTCTTCTTCACGCACCGGCTGAACTTCGCGACCGGCATCCAGCGTGAGATGAAGATCTACAACGAGTTCAACAAGCGCAAGGACCTCACCGAATTCACGATGTACCTGCGGTTCGACCCGGGAAAGATCATCTGGGACGACGCCCTCGTCATCGCGTACAAGGTTTAGCGGGAGGTCGCGACCATGAGCAACGAATTGCTGTCCGAGGAGGAGCGGAAGGTCATCGAGAGGCAGGAGCCGGAAGCGTCCGAGAAGACGCCCGAAGGCGAAACCCCTCCGACGGAGCCTACCGCTCCGGAGACCACCGCGCCTCCCGAGACGGGTGAGGCAAAGGCGGAGAAGAAGACCAGGGCGACGAAGAAGAAGGCTGCCGAAACGCAGTCACCGGAAACAGCGCCGCCGTCCGCATCCACGGAACCCCCGGCAGCCGAAGGCGTCGCCGTCGTCCTGACCAGGGCGGGTTCCTTCTCCGGGCGCGGGATCGTCGGGGCGAAGAAGGGCGTGCCCCTCCGCGTCGACGAAGCGAAGGCGAAGGAGCTCCTCGCCACGGGCCTCTTCGAGAGGGCGTAACCGTGTACTGCGGCGTGGAGGATATCCGGCGGGAGGGGGTGACGACGGACGACGCGACGGACGAACGGCTCGCCGAGCTCTGCGGACTGGCGTCCAACTACATCGACGTGATGACGGGACGATGGTTCGAACCGCGGGTGCGGACGATCAAACTGGACGGGAACGGGGGAGCGGTTCTGCCGCTCCCTCACTTTTTGATCGCCGCCGAATCCGTGCGGTGCGACGGGAACCCCATCTCGGACTTCGTGCTCTACAACGAACCCGAGGATCGGGATTACCCGAAGCTCCACCGCAAGCGAGGTTGGCCGCGCGGTGCCCGCAACGTCGAGGTGCGCGGAACGTGGGGTTACGTCGATTTCAACGACGACGGCACGTATGCCACCCCGCCCCTCGTCCGCACCGCCGCGCGCCGCCTGGTCCTGATGGAACTCGCATCCTCCTCCGGCGACGGTTCCGTCGACGCCGCCCGGGAGATGCGCGGCATGCTGGTGGAGGAGACGACGGACGGGCACAGCTACAAGCTCGACCGCAGCCTCACCACGCTCTGCGTCGACAAGGTCTATACCGGCGATCTGGAGATCGACCAGATCCTCGAAAGGTTCTCCGCGTTTTCCATGGGGCTGGGGCTGATATGAAGCCCCGGCTCATCCATCCGCGCGAGGTCGTCCTGCACCGGCGGAAGGCGACGGAGAACGACCCGGAGCTCGGCAAGACGGGGAAGATCGAGTGGCACGACCCCGTCACACTCTCGGGGCAGGTCCGCTACGCGAAGTTCAACCAGATGGTTCCCTCCGGCGGCGGCAACGATCCCGTCGCCGAGGGGCACATCGTCTTCATGGCGGACAAGTGGGCCGAGAAGGGCGGGACGGTCGGCGACGAAATGGTGCTCGCGCCGTCCGATTCCCGCCTCATCGTCCTGGAGGTTCGCCCGGCGGCGCACTACCGGGGCCGCGCCTGGCAGGTCCACGTCCTGTTCCATCGAAAGCGGGTGAAGGCGAAATGAGCTGCGGCCTCGAAGGGGATTGGGGCAAGCTGGCCAATATCCTCGACCCGAAGCGGATGCAGGCGAAGATGAGTGTGACGACGAAAAGGGCGGGGGTTCATGCAGCATCGGCGGTGAAGAAAGGAATCATTTCGGGGGCACCGGGTGGCATCCCATTTGCTCCACTCAGCAAGCTGACTGAAGAGCGCCGACCTAAGGGGACGGATAACGGCAAAGGGCATAAGCCGCTAGTCGATCAAGGCGATCTCGTCGGAAGCATCACACACGAAGATGTCGGTCTCAACACGGTGTGGGTCGGTGTTAAGAAGGGTTCTCGGTCGAAAAGTGGTGAAAATCTCGTCGACATCGCTTGGGTACACGAATTCGGTTGCACGATCGGCGTGACGGAAAAAATGCGGGCATACCTGCACAGCCAGGGTGTAAATCTAAAAAAGAGTACGCGATACATCCGCATACCCGAACGTTCTTTTCTACGGGCGACACTGAATGACCCCACATTCAGGGAGGAAATCGGCGGTAAGTACCTCGACGCCCTGAAGGAGTTGTTCCTGCCATGATCGCCGCAACGACGCGCGCCCTGATCCGGGCGTTCCGCTCCATCGAACCGAACACGCACCTCGCGCAGCGGAGCATCGTGGAGCTCGAAACGCTCCCTGCGGTCGTCCTGACCGGCCCCCTCTTGCAGGAGGTCTTGAGGAGGCGGCGCGACGCGGAACGGATCACGGCGGTAGATCTCGAAGCCGGCCATGCCGTTCGGGAGAAACCGCCGCGCTGGTACAACATGCGCTTCAACGTGGCGTTCAGCGCCGAATCGAACATCGACCTGCTGGAGACGATAGCGAAGTGCTCGAAGCTGCCGCAGCGCGTTCCCCTGCTGCGGGCGGAGGGGGCGGAGCGAATCAGGGAATACTCGTGGAGGTGGAGCGCGTTCCCGTCCGCCAGCACCGCCCCCAACGTCTCCGAGGTATGCGAGGGACGCGGGGAATTGACCGTCGAGGACGTCGAGGTCTACAGCGATATACGCGAGCTCGTCCCCTTGATCCGGGTCGTGGAACTGGACCTGCCGGGGGAGACGCTGCATGTGAGAAAGGAGGATTGACGTGGCGAAAAACAAAACGAACGGCACGGCGGGTACCACGGGCACGGTCGAGATCCGCAATCTCGAAGACGGACGCCGGGCCTACCCGCTCGTCGACGGGACCACGGTGCATTTGCCCGGTCGGCACCGGAACGCGAAATATCCCGTCGTGCCGCATGAGAAGGTGGGGCCCATTCTGCGCAGGGCGGAGAAGAAGGGCCTCGTCGAGATCGTGGATGTGAAGGGAGGTGCGGACGTTGGGATTGGGAGCGCCGAAAGCGATATGGACTGACGTCGACCTGAGCCAGTACGTGGACACCGTCATCAAGGGCGTGTCCTGCGTGCTGGGGTCGACGGAGAAGGGACCGATCGGGAAGGCTGTGCGCATCGGCTCGCAGGAGCAGTACCGGCGGATCTTCGGCGGCAACATCAAGGGTTCCGACTTCGCCCTCGTGGTCAACCGCGCCCTCTCGTATGGCGCCGCGCTCTGGGTCTCCCGCGTCGTGCATTTCGACGACGTGGCCGACGCCGCGACGCTTACGGCGAAGAAAGCGGCGGTGGAATTGAAGGACGCTGCGGACGCCCCGGCGATTCGTGTCCTGGCGGAATCGGAGGGTTGCTGGGGCAACCGCCTCAAGGTCGAGGTCGTCAAGAGCGCCCTCGATGCCGAGAAACGTTTCTCCTTGAAGGTCCTCGAGGGGAATACGCGACTGGAACTGCTGGAAGATCTGTCTCTGGACGAGGACGACGACAACTACGTCGAGAAGGCCGTTTCCTCGTACGTGAAGGTCGAGGACCTGGGCGCCGAGCTTCCGAAGGTGGGGGAGAAGGGTACGCTTTCCGGCGGAGAGGACGGCCTGGACGATCTCGGCGATGCCGATTACATCGGTGACAAGGCGGCGAAGAACGGCTTCCACGCCTTCGACGAGGTGGACGACGCCTTGCAGTTGGCGGTCCCCGAGGTCGCCACGCCGCCGGTTATCGCGGCCGGGCTGCAATACTGCGAGAGCCGCGGGGACATGGTGTTCATCACCGAGACGCCGTTCAACCTGGAGACGCAGGAGGCGGTGGAGTTCCGGCTCGGCAGCGGCGATTTCTCGCACGAGACGTTCAACTCCAGCTACGGGGCCATGTATTTCGGCAAGCCGCGGATCTACGACACGTCCCGCAAGGAGGAGCGCGTCGTTTCCTCCGTCGGCGACGTCCTCGGGGTGATCGCGGTCAACGACTGGTCGGCGAACGAGGCGCGGGTACCGGCGGGAACGCGGCGCGGCAAGCTCCGCAACTGCCTCGGCTTCGACGTCAACGTCGGGACGGCGGCCCGGAGTGCCGACGCCGATTATCTCTGCGAGAACCAGATCAACCCGCTCTGTTCGTATCCCGACACCGGCCCGCTGATCCTGGGGGCGCAGACGTTGCAGCGGGAAGCGTCCCTCCTGCGGGAACTGAACGTCCGGCGCATGAGCATCGTCATGAAGAAGGTGTGCACGGCCTACGCCCGGACGTATCTGCAGGAGCCGAACGATCCGCGGACGTGGCGGCTCTTCTATCTCGGGCTCGAACCGCGCTTCCGGGAGTGGAAGGCCAACCGCTGGATCTACGAGTACATGATCGAGTGCGACCAGAACGCCGTCAGCCTGAAGGACGCCAAGATCAACCTGCCGGAATCGGTGCAGCGCGGGGAGTTCATCTGCAAGATCTTCTACAAGCCGGTCGCCGGCATCAAGTGGATTTTGCAGTACGGCGTCATCACGCGCCTCGATGCCCGCTACGACGAATCCATCGTCGAACTGGCGGCATAGGGAAGGGGGGAGATAGTTGGGCATCATTCCGGTCTTTTCCGGCAACCCGCGGCAGAAGCATCAGTTCATCGTCCGCGTCGACGGGTTCGATACCGCCTGGTTCGAGGAGGCGCAGATCCCGAAAGTCGAGGTCGAAACCGATTCCTTCAACCCGGCGGGCAGCGTCCGTCCCACGAAGTTCGCCGGTCGCAGGAATCACGATGACGCTACCCTGAAAAAGGGTATGCCGTCCGAAGAAGCGGATCTTACCGCGTGGAAGTGGCTTACCGATGCCGTCAACACCGAAACCGGCGAGCTTGGCGATCCGAAGGTGTACAAGAAAGACATCGAAATCGTGCACGTGGACCGGGTCGGCAATCCGATCCAAACGTGGACCCTCATCGGAGCTTTCATAAAAACCATCGAGGAAAGCGGCAATGCCGGTGATTCGTCGGAACACGTGGTGCAGACGCTGACGATATCCGTCGACGACGTCAAACAGTCGTAGGAAGGGGGCCCTTCGGGGCTCCCTTTTGCATTTTATTGACATTCAAATGAAAGAAAAGTATAACCTCCGCAAGGAGGTGTTAGGGGTGGCGTTTGATTTGATAACATTGATAATGCTGATTGTTCCCGGTTTCTGGAGTATGTGGATCTATCAAGCCCAATCGTATAAAGATATCGAATCGAGACAGTGGGAATCCAAGGGAATTATGGCCTTGAGTTTTGGGCTTATTAATCTCGTAATCGCCTATTCGCTAGCTGCGGTATGTGTGCGTTTCGCATCCTGCTCCCTGACGCCGTTGCATGAGGCCGCTCAAGCAATTATTGCGGGGAAAACCGATTCTATCGGTATTTACGCGATGGCGCTCTTTTTCTTGATTGTCGCATCGATTGTCACTGCCGCGCTGGCGATTGTGTGCGATAGAAAAGGTTGGTTCCCCAACAGGTGGTTGCCACGAAAACTCCAAAAGAAAAGCGACGAACTCATGGTTCCTTACGATTTTTGCCTTGATGGTGTATTCAAGCAATTCGAGGGGAAGTCGGCGGTGGTTCTATATTACAAGCTCGGTCATCGCGATGAGGCGTTAGCTGGTTATTGCGTATTGAAATCGTGCAAAGAAAAAGAGATGTGCCTGCTTGGAACACATCTCTTTACCAAAGACCACCCGCTTTTTCAGGGATATCAATGCTTTAGTTTCGTGAAGCATGGTTCCGACTACGTATTCGAGATATTTCCGGTCGAGAACGAGGTGTTCAACACCGCTTATCAAGAACTGGTGAATGAGTATGCCCGAACGACGGGTGCGCAGTAAACACCTATTTTCCTTTTGAACTATCCGGGGGCGGGGGTGTGGGTTGAGGTTTGATATTTACCGCCGTGGGGGTATTCGGAGAGACTGTGACATGTTCTTTTTTGAAATACTCTCTTTCGATTCTGTTTTTCTCTTCCGCCAAGAATAACAACTCCTCTCGATATTGTATTTGAAACAGGAAAATTATAACAAACATTAAAGACGCTCAGTTTCCGAGGGCGTCTTTTTTGTCAATCCAAAAGAAAGAAGGGTTTGATATGGGAACGGTCATCAAGCTGCCTTCGGGCATACAGGTCGAGATTTCGCCGATTGACGGAAAAACGGAGCGCATGCTGGAGGACAAAAAGCTCGTCCAGAGCGGCGCGTTTATCGATAAATACCTGGCGTCGCGGATCGTGTCCATCGACGGGGACGACACGCTGACGCCGCAGAAGAAGGAGAAGGCCGTGCTGGATATGCTATCCGGCGATCGCAACTTCCTGCTGTATAAGATCCGCGTGGATTCCTACGGGCCGGAGATGATCTTCAACCAGGACTGCCCGGAGTGCAAGAAGACCAACGGGTACAAGGTCGACCTCGATCAACTGCTTGAGGACGAGATCTTGAAGGTGTACCCGTACCGCACGGAGCCGATTCGCGTCGAGCTTCCCCGCAGCGGCGGGTATGCGGAGATCCAGCACATGACCGGGCACGACGAGCGGAAGATGGCGCAGTTCAAGGACAACCCCCTGAGCGGTTCCATGCTGCTGCGGACGTCCATTCTGAACGGGCACCCGCCGACGCGGAAGGAGTTCGACGAGCTCGTGGGGGAGGACCTTGCCGCAATCCGCGGGGCGATTAAGGAATCCGGCAAAGCCGGGCTGGTGGCGTTGTTGGAGCTCGACTGCCAGTATTGCGGCAAAACGTACGAAGTGGGGCTCGCGAGTATCCCCGATTTTTTCGTCCCTACGAAGACGAATACGGAGAGTGCTACGGAGTAGAGGAGGAGGTTTTCTTTCTCGGCTATCACCTGCACTGGCAGCCGTCGGAGATTCTGGACATGCCGCGAGACCGGCGGCGGTGGCATGTGGCGCGGCTCGAAACGCAGCTTAAAAAAGAGTCGAAACACATTCAGGACGCGGGGAAGGGGTAACAGCGCTCCCTTCTCCGCGTGGCGTTTCTCGAAGTTCCCTATTTACCGGCTGGCAGAAATTCTATCTTCAATTTCATTTCCATACCGGTAGCCAGCCGCTGCAGCGTCTGCAATGACGGGTTGGCATTGCCGTTTTCCAGTTTGCTGATGTCGGCCTGCGCGATGCCTGTCTTTTGGGCGAGCTGCTGCTGCGTCAAACCGGAGTTTTTCCGGGCGTCGATGATCGCCTGTATGATTGTAAATTCAGGCTCGAGGGCTTCGTATTCAGCCTTGAATGCGGGATCCTTCATTTTGTCTTCCAGAAATTCGTTGAAAGTCGTCATCGCTTGTCATCCTCTCTGCTCAAGTACTCGATGCGGTAGTCTTTGGCGCGCTCGATTTCACTGGGCGGGGTTTTGGTCGTTTTTTTGATAAATCCGTTGGTCAAGACGATCCGGCGGCCGACGAGAAAAAAATACAGGACGCGGGAAATATCGGAGCCAACCTGAGCCCGCAGCTCAAATATGCCGTCGCTCAACGGTTTTGAATAAGGTTCTCTCAGCGCTGGACCGTTAACTTGCAGTATCGCGATCACGCGAGCCATTTTCGACATCATTTTGGTGTCCAGGCTGTTGAGGAAATCTTTGGCGGGTTCCGTCCCGTCCGTTTTGTCGTAAAACACAACCTCGAATTCTTCCATCTTGTTCCGCCCTTTATATGGGATTTATCACATAAATAGAATATGGGATTTATCCTATATCGTCAAGCGGTTTTATAAGCAATATTTTGGATCGGAGCTGATCACATGGACGCAATGGGCGCACTCGGCCTTGGAATCGTGCTTTACCTCCGCGACAACGCATCTTCCGTGATGGACAAAATCCAGAACAAGCTCACCGGCATCAAGGGCACGTCGACGGAAGTGTTCGAGAGCTTCAAGGCCGGATCGAAGAGCCTGCTCATGGGCGTGGGGACGATGGCGCTCGGCGCGATGATCCTGACAACGGCGTTCTCCGGCCCCATCGAAGCGGCGATCAAATTCGAATCCGTCATGGCGGACGTCAACAAGGTGGCGAACTTTACTGCATCGGAATATAACGAGATGTCCGGCGCGTTGATCGATATGTCTAAGCGGATTCCGATTGCCGCATCCGGTCTCGGCGAGATCATGGCGGCAGCCGCGCAGGCGGGCATCGCGAAGGAAGATCTCGTTGCCTTCACGGAGGACGCCGCGAAGATGGGTGTCGCGTTCGACATGTCGGCGAAGGACGCTGGGGATTCTATGGCGGGGCTTCGCTCCATCTTCCAGATTGGACAGAAAGAAGTGGTCCTGCTTGGGGACGCAGTGAACCACTTGGCCAACAACATGAACGCTACCGCTTCGGATATTCTGAGCTTTCTCAACCGCGCGGGCAGCGTCGGAAAGACGGTCGGTATGGCCTCCGCCGACATCGCTGCCCTGGGTGCCACGTTCATCGACTTGAAGACGCCACCGGAAGTCGCAGCGCGCGCCTTCTCCTCCCTCGCCATGACGCTGACCACGGCGTCGAAGTCGACGAAGGATGCTGAGGCGGCGTACAAGAATCTCGGTTTTACCGGCGCTGAGATGGAGAAGATGTTCCGCGAAGACGCGACCGGGGCGATCATGACGTTCCTCGAAGCGGTCAAGAAGTCGAGCAATCCTATCGGCAATCTCAAGGCGCTTGTCGGGCAGGGATTTGCAGATGATATCGCAAAGGTAGCGGACAATGTGGACAAAGTAGGTGCCGCATTTGGGTTGGTCGGCAATGAAGCGAATTACGCCGGATCGATGCTCGAAGAGTACATAGTTCGGTCAAAGACAGTTGAAAATGCACTTGAGGTTATGGCTGGGCGCATAATGGCGGTCAAACTCCGAATAGGAAATGTTCTTCTCCCGATATTCGGCGGATTGGTAAATGTTGTGAGCGCTTTTATCAACGTTCTTTCCGAACTCCCGACACCGGTGTACGCAATCATCTCGGGCATCATCGGTTTGGCGGGAGTTGTATTGGTGGTCTCCGGTGCACTCATCGCTTTCAGCGGTTTAGTAAAGGTTCTACCGATTGCACTGACGCTTGCGAAAAGCGCGGTAGCCAGCCTCCGGACGGGCCTGCTCCTCGCGCGGGGAACGTTCCTCTCCGTCGCGTTGCCGATCCTGGCGCTAATCGGCCTGGCTTACGCCCTGCGGTCCGCGTGGCGGAGGAACCTCGGGGGAATCCAGGATGCGGTGACGGCGCTTTCCGAGGGGTTCAAGATGGCCGCCAACGCCAGCGAGCAAGGGATTGCGAAGGTCGACGCGGCGACGGCGAAGAAGCTCCAAGAAATGGGCATCTGGGATCTCGCCGTCACGATGGGGAAGGTGTTTTTCCGCGTCCGCGTTTTTTTGCGGGGTTTTGTCGATGGTTTCAAGAAATGGATCAATGACCTCAAAATCACATGGAGAATCCTGATTGGTTTCTTCGAGCCGGTTGTCAGCGGCGGGAAAGAAGTACTGGAGATGCTCGGTTTGCTCGATGGTACCGCGAAGACGGGCATCGAATTATGGGGAGCGTGGGGTGAGGAAATCGGGAGATGGGTGCCGATGATCCTTGCCGGGGTAGTCATCTTCAAGGCGTTGGCCGCCGCGATTGCGGTTGTGAATTTGGTAATGTCCCTCAACCCGATTGTGCTTATCGTAACGCTCGTAATCGCGGGCATTGCCTTGATGATACGGTATTGGGATTCTTTCTCCGATGTCGTCAAAGCGGTATGGGACAAGATTGTGATGGCTGTCTCCGGCGCGGTTCAGTTTTTCAAGGGTATATGGCAGATGATTTGCGGGATATGGAGCGCTGATATCGAGCTCTTCAAAGCCGGCTTCCAAAACGCCTTCGAGGGGATCAAGAACTTTTTCACCGGGTGGATATCCTTGATCCTATCGAAATTCAAACCGCTGACGGATACGATCAATTGGGTTCTCGAGAAAATGGGCGTCGTGAAGAAGGATCAGGGCGCATTGCTGGGCAAGCAAATCGATGCGCTGAATATATCCGACGAAGTGAAGCAGGACCTGCACGGGCGCATGGCGAACATCGATCCGGACACCGCCGCGCGGATCTCAAAGCAGATCGAAGCGACACCGGCGGCGAGGCGGGACGACGCGAAGGTCCTGTCCCTGATATTCGACGCCGAGGGCCTGAAATCCACAATCGCCGACGACGTCGCGCATAGCATGACCGGCGTGTCTCCCGCTGGCGTGCCAGAACCCGGCCAAGCACCTGCGCCCGCCGAAGCGCCAGGCGCGGACCCGTGGTCGGCCCCGCTCGCCGATGTGTCCGCTGCTCGTAACGCCGGGCAGATGAATGTGCAAACCGACGTGAACGTGAAACTCGAGCAGGAGCGGGATGTCGTCGTCAAAATCGATAGCAGGGAGATCGGGCGCACTGCGCTATCGTTTATCACCCGCCAGGAAGTCAGGAATGGAGGATCGCCATGGGGGAGCGAACTGAGGTATCAGGGGCGATAGTCGACCTCGACGACGGCACGCGGTTGGAGTGGGGCTTCAACCCGGAGGAGTTCACGGACGAGGACAGCACCCGTTACGCGAAGATCTACATTCCGGGTATGTCGCATCCGCGGATTCAGTTTACGGGAGGGGGCGAGCGCACCCTCTCGTTCGTTTTGCCGCTCCACTACTCCCGCAGCGACGTTCCGCAGGACATGCGGATTCTCCGTTCCTGGAAGTACGGCGAGTATTCCGGGGGGCGCTTGATCAAAGCGCCTCACCGGCTGCTCGTGCAGTTCGGCGAGACGTGGATGGAGGAGAAATGGCTGCTGGAGCAGTGTCAGTTTCAGATCAAGCGGATGGACAAGCAGGGGAAGCCGTTGTTCACGCTCGCATCGATGCGGCTGATCGAGTACATCGATACGTCACGAGGAATGCGGGAGGTGCGGGGGTAATACCCTCAACCAGCATGCCCACCGGCGAGTGAAGGCTGTATTGCTGACAACTGTTCAATAAACACTGCATTCTCCGGATCGTCATTTGCCCATTTTTCGAAATCGACAAGCAATCGATTGTCCTGTATATACCAAGAATACTTGAGGATCGTTTTTATCTGTAAGCGATGTTGTAAAAACAACGCGTAATAACCATTTCGTTCAGCGCGTCGTTCTTGGCGTTGTTCTTCGCATGCTGCATTGACGAGCTCAAGATCAGACAAGGTGCGACAACGAGAAAGCGCGTCTCCAGGAGGCTTGGAAAGTTCGTTCTTAAGGTAGTCAATGAACGACTTGTTGTATCCAGGATTTAATTTATGGAGTTTGCATTGCTTCCAACGTTGGCCCGAACAATGAAGTGCATATAGGGAAAAGGCTTCCGCTAGTGTTTCCTCAAACCATTTTATTGTATCCGCATGTTTGTCACGTTTTGTCTGTCTTATCGCATAGTGTGTTAACTCATGTGCAAGCTGATAAACATATTGAGCCCAATGATCTGTGCTGAAAGCACAAGTTTCTATGCGAATTGGATTTGCCCCAAAAATTCGAAATAAAGCGTACGAGCCTTCCGGAAAATTTTCAACTTCACAAAATTCTTGTGTCATGATGGTTTTGCCAAACGTTTGCTCGAAAAAAGATAAAACAAAACGAAATAATTTTACCATGCTCGCCAAATCTTCAGGTGTATTGCGAATCAATAACCAATTCGGTTTGACGGGAATCTTGTCTATCATCATTACCACCCTTTCTCTTAAAAATTGTAGCACGACCGTCGCAGAGGAGTGACCTCAATGGAAATCCAACACACCAGCCGCCACGCATACTCCATCCGCTACCGGC
>DAIRUD010000027.1:0-13076 GCA_036803565.1 Synergistaceae bacterium
ACGGCGACCGCCAAGGAGGACGACGTCACGATCAACCTCGGGGACGGCCGTGAGCGCAACGAAACCCCGCACCGCAAGCTCCACGACGAAACCGGTCTCTCCAAGGCGACGCCCTCCCACACGCCGACCGAGGCGAAACAGGAGGCCAAGGGGCGGGTCAAGAGCGAGGGCATGGGCACCGTCGAGGCCAACGCGGTCATCATCGGCACGCCGGACCTCAAGGCGAAGCAGATCATCCGCATCGAGGGGATCTCGAAGAAGTTCTCCGGCCTGTGGCGGGTGAAGTCGGTGCGGCACATGATCACCAGCGGCGGCTACGAATGCGAGCTGGAGATCGCCCGCAGCGACAGCAACGCGGGATCTTCCAAATTGTCGGAGGGCGGGAAGGCCGCCGGTGGCGGCGGTTCCGCCGGGCAGACGGACGGTACGAATCATATCGAGGTGGACGTCGGATGAACAGGCTCGAACTCGCCGGAAAGCATCGCGGCATCGTCGTCGACAACGCCGACCCGCTCAAGTTGGGACGCCTCAAGATCCGCGTGGAGGCCGCCTACGGCCTGCAACCCGTCCGGGAGCTCCCCTGGGCCTGGCCCTGCTTCCCCGCCGGTGGCTCGGCGAACTGCGGGTTCTTCAGCGTGCCGGAAAAGGGCGCCGGGGTGTGGGTCGAGTTCCAGTGGAAGGACGGGGAGCCGGACCCCGCGCACCCGGTGTGGAGCGGTATCTGGTTGGGGGAGGGCGACACGCCGCGGGAGGTGGAGGGGCCGCCGGAGGACGCCCATTACTATACCGTCCTGAAATCGGCCAACGCCCGGCACGCGCTGGTCTTCTGCGACAAGCCGGGGAACGAGTACATCCGCATCGTGCACAGCGAGACGGGGCACTTCATCGAATGGGACCCGGTCCACAACATCGTCGTCCGGTCGAAGGGCGGAAAGATCAAACTGAATTGAGGGGGAGTGGATATGCCGGGCGTAACGCGTATCAGGGACGACGTTTTCGGGATTTGCGACTTGGGGGTCTTCGGCTGCTGTTCCCACGACAACCTCGGGGAGAACGACACGGGGAGCGGCGACGTCGAGGCGAACGGACTGCCCGTGCACCGGCTGCGCGACACCGGCCCCTGCAAGTGCGCCCACGGCGGGCGGTTCGAATCCGTGGAAGGGGAGGCATCGGTGGAGGTCAACAGGCGTCCCGTCGTCCTCGTCGGGCACCAGATCGTCTGCACCAACTGCACGAAGCCGGGCAACCACACCACGGGCAGCGGTAACGTCGTCGTCGGAGGATAGCCGCCATGTGGAAGGGCATAAGCTATCCCGTCCGCGCGGGCGAGTACGGACTCGTCGAGGTCGGCACGGACGAAGAACTGATCCAGGGCAACATCGTCCAAATATTGGGAACCAGGAAGGGGGAGCGCGTCATGCTCCCCCTGTTCGGTTCCCGGGTCATGGACTTTATCCACGAGCCCATCGACGACATCACGCTGCAACTGCTCCGCGTGGAACTCGTCGACGCCATCAAGATGTGGGAGCCGCGGGTCCGGCTCGAGGAAGCCCTGCTCGTCGGCGTGCCGCAGGAATTTCGAGTGTTGGCCCACCTGCGGTATCTCATGAAGGGCGGCGACGGGCAGGAGCGCAGCTTCACGGTGAACATCAGCCGCACGGGGGGTGTCTCGCAATGGCTGGATTGAACCGCCTGCAATATGTGGGCAAGGACCACGCGAACATCGTCGCGGATTGCGTCGAGGTGATCAAAAACGAGTACCCGGAGAAGTGGAACGACTTCTACGAGGACAACGCGGGCATGATGCTCGTCGAAGCCTTCGCGTACGTCGTGGATCTCCTCCTGTATTACCTCGAGCGCCAGGCGAACGAGACCTACCTCCCCACGGCGGGCGAACGGCAGAACCTGCTCAACATGTGCAAGCTCGTCGCCTACCGGGCGTCCAACGCGCGCCCGGCGGAGGCGGAACTCGTCTTCTCGCTGGGGCACGAACATTCGCGGGACGTCACGATCCCCGCCGGTACGGTCGTCTCCTCCTCCGGCGGCGTCCTCTTCGAGACACGGGAGGACGTGCATCTTCCGGCCGGGACGACGACCGCGTCCTGCTACGCGGTGGAGGGGGAGACGTTCGACGAGCGCATCGGCAGATCCGACGGCGCGAAGAACCAGGAATACCTTCTGCCCCGGGCGACGGTGATCGAGATCGAGCGGCTGACCGTCGGGGGAACGGCGTGGGAGGCCGTCGACAGCCTTGCCGAACAGACGGCCACCGCCGCCGTCTACATGGTGGACGTCGACGCCTTCGGGCGCGCGCGGATTCTCTTCGGCGACGGCGCGAGCGGGCGGATACCCCAGGGCGACGCCGAGATCCGGGCGACGTACCGCGTCGGCGGCGGCATCCGGGGCAACGTCGCCGCGGGCATGATCTCCCTGATGCGGGACATCGTCGTCGACGAGGCGGGCGACCGGGTATCGGTCGAGGTCACGAACCCGCTGCCCGCCGCGGGGGGCGCGGACGCCGAGAGCATCGAGCGGATCAAGCGCTGGGCCCCGCGCTACTTCGAGGCGCAGGACCGCTGCGTGACGCAGGCGGATTACGAGACCGTCGCCATGACCTTCGACGATCCCAACGCCGGCGCGATCGCCAAGGCGCGCGCCGTCGTCCGGGAGCGCAGCGGCGAGGCCAACGTCATTCGCTATTACGTCCTGACCTACGCGCAGGATGCCAAGAAGCTCGGGTATGCCTCTCCGGCGCTGAAGGCCGCGCTGCTCGAATACGTCAATAAGCGCAAGATGTTCACGGACTGGATCGAGATCGAGGACGGCGCGTGGCGAAACGTCGACGTGCGCGGAACCGTCCGCATCGTCCGCGGGTACGCGCGGGACAAGGTGCTCCGCGACGTGAAGGCCGCCCTGACCGCCCTCCTGAACGTGGAGGTCCGGGAGATGGGCGAGGCGCTGCGCATCTCCGACGTCTACGCCGCCATCGACAACGTGGAGGGCGTGATCCACGTCGAGCTGGAGACGCCGACGGGAACCATCGAGGCGGAGACGAACGAGATCCTGATGCTCGGGGACATGAACTTCGTCCTGGACGAGGGCGCGGCGGATGGGACGAATTTCTGACATCGTCCCCGGGATGTACCACTCCGGGGAGAACGAACTGATTCCTTTCCTGCGGGCGTTCGAGCCGACCGTCGCGAAGTTGGAGCGGAAGATCGGCGACTTCGCTTCCCTCGTCGACGTCGACCGCTGTCCGGCGGAGTACCTGCCGTACCTCGCCGCGCTGACCAACGTCCCCCTCGTCGGGGACGATTCGCGGTTGTGGCGGCGGCAGATCCGCAACTGGCCGTGGCTGCTGAAGATCAAGGGGACGGAGCGGAGCCTGGCGGTGTTCCTGCAATCCATCGGGGCGAAGGAGTACACCCTGCACACCTGGTTCCGCGATTCGCACGGCAACTTCGTCGAGAAGAAGCCGCAGGGCGAACCGTTCTACAACCAGTCGAGCGGTCTCTGGCACAACATCCGCACGCACTATTTCAGCATCGAGATCATCCTGGACGAGGAATATCTGCACCTTTACTCGGCGTCGCAGGCGGACATCGTCGAGATGATCCTGCCGTGGCTGGAGCGCACCAAGCCCTTCCACGCGGAACTGCTCACCGTCTCCGTCGTTCCGCCGGGCAGCGACCTCGAGGACCATCGCTGCATCTACGACGTCTGCCACTTCTCGCACGGGTACCTGTACACGCGGGACCTCGGCATCGTCGTCGTCGATAGTTTCCAGTCGGGGCCGGAGGTCGACGCCGGGTCGCAGCTCTTCGTCTACGACACCGCCGCGTATCCCTGGTCGGCGCTCTACGACGCGCACCGCTTCGGCGACGCCGCGTTCCCGCCCATCCGCAGCGGCTTCTCCGTCTACATCGGCGCCGTGGTACGCATCTCGGATCACGGCCATATCCACCGCTGGCACAAAGGTCGCTCGTGGAGATGCGGCGGCACCTGGAAAGAGGATTGCTGCAAGGAGGGCGTCTTCGACACGCTCTGGACGTTCGCCCGATCGACGGGAACCTACGGCGGGGATGCGGCGTTCGGGGACATCAACAACACCTTTTCCGGCGGCGTCGAGGAGATCGTGCCGTACATCGGCGCATACGGAACGGAGGAATTTTCCGGCCGTGCCATAGATGGGCCGCGACGGCGGGAGATCCGGGAGTTCACGGAGTACATCGAGACCGTCTTTGTCGACGACGTCTTGTTCAAAACTACACCCGAGGGGGGAATCTTGTGGGAATCATAACGGATTCGGGCCGCGCGGCAATCGCCGAGGCGGTCAAGGCGCAACCGCTGTATCTGGCGTGGGGGAGCGGCGGAGAACATTGGGGCGATGAACGGGTGCCCGAGGACGAGGGGACGACGGCGCTGGCCAACGAGGTCGGCCGCAAGGCGCTCTTCCGTAGCCTGTTCGTCTATCCCGACGACGCGGGCGAGCTCTCCGTCTCGGAGGACGCCCGGTATGCGATTTCGACCGTGCCGACCAAATACCTGTACGCGGAGTTCCAGTTCGATTTTTCGGACGGCGCGTGGGAGAAGATCCGCGAGGTGGGGATCTTCATGGGCGGCCGGATGGTCGACAGCCTCCCGCCGGGGCAGAGCTATTTCACGCCTGCGGAGGTCGCGGACCCGGGAACGCTGCTGATGTTGCAGCACCGGGAGACGGTTCTCGAACGCCCCAAATCGGAACGCTGCCTGATGGCGTTCGTACTCGCATTCTAGGAGGAAGAGATATGCCGACACAGTCGAGTTTGGATCATTACTACAACCGCTACGCCAAGGACAAGAACTGGCACCGCATCCTGTTCCTCGCCGGGCTGGGCATCCAGGCCCCGGAGTACAACGAGCTGCAGGACATGACCGCCGCGCACATCAAGGGCATCGCCGACGCCCTCTTCTCCGACGGCCACATCGTCGAGGGCTGCGAGATCACGGTGGATCTCGAAGGGAAGGTCGCCAAGCTGGACGCCGGGAAGGTCTATATCGACGGGCACGTGTGGAGCGTCCCGGCGGCGACGCTCAGGGTTCCGGCGGACGGCACCGCCCAGATCGGCGTCCGCCTCGCGGAGCAGACCGTCACCTACCACCAGGACGCCACCCTGCGAGATCCGTCCGAGGGGTGCCCCAACTACATGAAGCCCGGTTCCGCCCGGCTCGTGAAATGGGCGGAGTGGGGCATCGACACCGACGTCAATCTGGAAGGGCAACTGTATCCCATCTACACCGTCACCAACCTCGTCGTCGTCAACCAGAACAACAAGCTGGTCTCCAACATCGACGAGTTCATGCACCACCTCGCCCGGTACGACCGCGAAAGCCACGGCTACTACATCATCGAGGGATTGCGCGTACAAGCCCTGCAGGACGTGGACGGCACGCAGGCGTTCTCGGTCGGAAGCGGGAAAGCCCACGTGCAAGGCTACGAGGTCAGCATCTCCCCCTCCCGCCGCTTCATCGTCGACGGCGAGGCCAACGTCATCGAATCCGAGGCGGAACCGCATGTGTTCTCACCGGACGGCGAGGGGCACATGCGGCTTGACGTCAATCATTCGCCCATCGACGCGATTCAGAAGATCGGAGTGACCTACGAGAACACGACCACCGTCACCCACGGCGGCTACAGCGGCTGTATGGACAACCTGCCGCACACCTCCGTCACCGAGATCGTGCGCATCAAACAGGGGGCCACGACCTACACGCCGGGGAGCGATTACCGGCTGACGGCGGATCAGGTGGACTGGTCTCCGCAGGGTGGCGAACCCGCACCGGGCTCGCAGTACGAGATCACGTACCAGTACCGCAGCACGATTACCCCGGAGGAGCTGGATTCGAAGGGGTTCGAAGTATCCGGGTTGGTCCCCGGTTCCCTCATCCTCGTCGACTACTCCTACCGGCTGCCCCGCATCGACCTCATCTGCCTGGACAGAAACGGTACGTTGCATCTCGTCAAGGGTGTGGCGCACCGCTTCGCCCCCGTGGCCCCAAGCACGCCGCCCGGCATGCTGAAACTGGCCACCGTCCACCAGACGTGGGACGGCTTGCCGAAGATCTCCAACGACGCGGTCAAGGCCGTCTACATGTCGGACATCGAGAACATGCGCAAGGCGATTGTGGATCTGTATGACCTCGTCGCCATCGAACAGTTGAAAAGCGACGCGCGGGATTCCACCCCCGCCGCCGTGCACGGCGTCTTCGTAGATCCTTTCACTTCCGACAATATGCGCGACCAGGGGACCGAGCAGACCGGGGCCATCGTGGGCGGCACGCTGATGCTGCCCATCGCCGGAATGCTCGCCGAGTTCCCGGAGGTGAAGAACCATCTCTCCCTCGACTACGTCCCCGAGGTGGTGGTCGAACAGGACTGGAAGACGGGCAGCATGCAGATCAACCCGTATCAGGCGTTCGAGCCCTTGCCCTCGCTCGTTGCCTTGGACCCCTCCGTCGACCGCTGGAGCTACTTCAACGAGGAGAAGAAGTGGACGTCGGACGCCACGCGGGATTTCTTCCAGGGGCAGGGAACGTCGTCGCGGACCACCGTCACCACCTCCGTCGAGATCGCCGAGGTCATCGTCGAGGAGGACGTGCACATGCGCGTCCGCGACGTCGGGGTAAAAGCCTCGAACTTCGGGCCGGGGGAACGGTTCCAGATCCTCATCGACTCCGTGGAGGCGGTTTCCAGAGATAACCAAGCCGACGAGAACGGCATGGTGGACACGGTCTTCACCATCCCCACCGGCGTCCCCTCCGGGGAACGGATGGTCGAGATCGTCGGCACGGCTTCCAAGGGGCGGGCGACGTATACCGGCCTCGGCACCATCTCCACCAACGTCTACCGCAACGTCACCAACCGCCTGACGACGTTCTTCACGCCCTCCCCGCCCGACGAGAACGCGAGGCCCGACCCCTTGGCGCAGACGTTCACCCTGACCACCGGCCGCCATATCCTCGGCGTGGATCTCTTCTTCACCGTGAAGGGGATCTCCACGGTGCGCATCCAGATCCGGGAGACGACGACCGGCATCCCCAACCAGAGCGTCGTGGCCGAGGGGGAGATCCAGGCGTCGGAGATCCGCGAGGGGCAATCCAACCGGATTTCCTTCCCCTTCCCGGTATATCTCTCCGCCGGGATCGAGTACGCCATTGTGGTCATGGCCGACACCTCGGATCACGAGGTGGCCATCGCCGAACTCGGCGGCTGGGACGCCGACAAGGGACAGTGGGTGAAGGGGCAGAGCTACCAGACGGGCGTGCTCTTGAGTTCGAGTAACGCCAGCACCTGGACGCCCCATCAAAATTCCGACCTCTGGTTCAAGCTCATCGGGGCGCGCTTCACCGCCGCGACGAAGCGTGTCTTCCTCGGCAACGTGGAGATGGACGGCGTGACGGAGCTGCTGCCGCTGGCGGATCTTCTGACGCCGGTCTCCGGTACCGACGCGACGTTCGTCATCTCCAAGGACGGCACGGAGATCGCGCGGGTGCAGCCCGCGCAGGTGCTCTCCCTCGGCGAACGGCTCGACGGGACGTACCGCGTCGAGGTGGAACTGACCGGGCGGGAGATCGCCTCGCCGGTCATCTTCAACGGCACGCAGATTCTCCTCGGCAAGGTCGGGGAGACGGCGGATTACGTGTCGCGGAGCTTTGCCTGCGGCACCGCGAAAAAAGTATCCGTTCGCCTCGATACCCTGACGCCCGGAGCTTCCAAGGTGCAGGTGTACGTCCAGACATCGGCCTCCGGCTGGAGCGAGGCGACGCTGGATTCGTTCGACGAGATCGGGGACGGGTGGCGGCGGCGGAACTACTCCCTGCCCTGCGCCCGGCAGGAGACGCGGGTGAAGATCGTGCTGACGGGGACACCGGCGGAACGCCCGCAAGTGGCCAGTCTGCGGGGAGTGATTCTGGATGCATCGTAACGAGACGACGCCGGGGCGGGGATATCCCGTCCCGGTGCAAGACAACAACCTCGAAGTCGACTGCCAGCGCCTGAGAAAAGCCATCCTCGCCATCGACGAGGACTACACCAAGCTCGTGAAGCAGATGGTGGATTTTCTCGGGAAAGCGGACGATTACCTGCAGCAAATCGACGAGGGGTTTGCCGACATCGACGAACGGCAGGAACAGTTCGACGCCGAGAAGGCCGAACAGATCCGCGCCATGCGGGAGGAGGTGGCGGGTTACTTGCAGAAACTCGGCGTCGATGCCGACGCCTGCTTCGACGAGTTGGGGGTGCGGGTGGATACCACTCTCGCCGAACTCCGCGCCGACGTCGCCGCCGAGATCTTCCGTATGACGAGCAAGATCCCGCACTACGGAGAACTGGAGGGGTTGCCGGGCGGGATGGATGCGGTCTTACCTCCCGGCGGTACCGCGCCCCTGCACTACGTGGAGGGCTTCGGGTTCTACCGCTACGACCCGGACGCCGACGACCCCGCCGACGGGGAGACCTGCATATTGCCGGTGGACGGCAAGGGGCGGTGGTTCTTAGCGGTGCCGGACATCGACGTATTGCTCTCCCTGCCCGAATGGGAGCGGGCGATCCGGCGGTTGGAGCGGAAAAAGACGCTCGCGATGCTGACCGGCTCCGCGTCTTTGACGTTCGGGGCGATAGCGGCATACGGCGGGGAGAGCATCCGGACCATCTCCGTGCCGGGCGCGAAGCTGCGCGACCCGGTGACGGTCAGTCCTCCGCCCGCCCTCGCCGCCGGGCTGGTGTACTACGCCTACGTGTCGGCGGCGGGCACCGTCTCCATCCGTTGCGTCAACTGCAAATCGTCGAACGTGACGCCTGCTGCGGCGGTCTGGAAGGTTTCCGTATGCAGCGAAGGAGGGAACACGAATGATTAAGGCGTACCGGCTGTACAACCTCCTCATGTCGGGGGCGCTGACGGCGGAGGAACTGGATACGTTACTCGAACGTCGGGACTACCTCGGCGCGATGTACGCGTTGCGGGGGCACGAGTTCCGCATGCACGATCTGGCCAATTCGCCGTTGGCGATAGACGTGTTGTGTCGTTCGGACCGCGCCGTCCGGGCGTTGGCGGAGAACGCGGCGTACCTGGACTATCTCTTTTGTGCCGACGCCGCGTATGAAGGGATGCTGTTCTCCGACCTCGCACTGCGGGAGGAAGCGGTGCGGACGCGCGTTACGGAGTACATGGCGGGCTTGCCGTGGAAGGCGAAGGCGCACTCCGTCGCGGCGGCGAGTTTCCAAGATATCTGCCATTCGCCGGAGTTGGGGATCTACGTCGGCGTCGGCAACGGGATCGTCGGCGCCAGCGAGGACCGGGTCAATTGGGAAGTCTTTACGATCTCCGGAAGCTATACGGGGGTTTGCTGGAGTTCGCAGAAAAATCAATTCTTGGCGGTAGGCAATAGTGGCGTTCTTGCTAAGAGCTATGATGGGAGGGAATGGACGACCACCAACGTTTCCATGTACAGCTTCAACAAACTTTACTGGGTGCCGAGGCATGCGTTGTATGTTTCGGTGGCGGGCAGCTACATCCACACGAGCGGCGACGGCGAGGATTGGACACAACGAGCGACCTACAATACCAATTTCCTCGTCGACGACGGAACGCAGTACATCGGCGGCGGTACGGCAAGCACGAACTACCAGATCTATGTCAGTGGAGATTGCCGTTCGTGGTCGCAATCGAACGTTACGCTGCCGAAATCAGGCAGAATGTATGGCGGGATCTGGCTGAAAGAACGAAATCGGTTGGTTCTCGTCGGAGATCTCGTCCTGCTCCGGGACGGTGCGACGTGGAAGGCGGTCGAACTGCCGAACGGCGTCAGTCTCCGAGAGGTCGTGTATTCTCCACGGCTGAACATGCTCGCCGCCACCGGACCGAACGTAGCCTGTACAAGCATGGATTTCGGCGACACGTGGAGCATTTCCCCATCCCCATCGCGGACGTCGCCGGTCTATGAAGCGGCCTGCCTGGAGTGGGACGATACCCGGCGGGTGTTTATCGGCACCGACAAGAATTCCGCCGAGTGCCTGACGTCCCACGAATGGAGGCGGGCGGCGTGAACTGCATCCTCTATTCGAAGAGCAAGGGGGCCATCGCGCGGCTTGCGGCCTTCCCGGCGGATGTCTTGCACGAGGAGAACGAGATCCTCATTCCCTGCGAGGCGGACGCCGACGTCGACGACGCGGAGCGGTGGAGGGAGGAGGCCGCCTTCATGACGGAAAACGGTTTCATCGCCCCGACACTGGAGTTGGCGAAGGAAATGAAGAAGGTCGAGCTGATGCGAATCCGCGACGAGGCCGTCGCCGGGGGTTTTCCGTACAAAGGGCGTGTGTTTCCCATCGGGCCGGATATTCAGGTGACGATGCTGGTGCAGTTCATCGGTTCGCAGAGCATGCCGGGGAACCACTACGCGTGGAAGGACGTCGGCGGGGATTACGTCGACATCGGCGACGCGGCGGCGTTTCAGGAGTTCATGGTCCGGGCGATGATGTTCGGGCAGAGCTTTTTCTCGTGGGAGGAGATGCTGCAGGGGCTGGTGCGGAAGGCGGGGAGCATCGAGGAGGTGCAGGCGATTACGTGGGACACCGTGCCGGACGGGCCGGTATAGGGAGGAGGCGGATGGCGATGGAAGCGGTTGGAGAAAAGACCGCTGAGGCGGTGAGGGAATATGTCTGTCCGCTCTGCGGCTCCGAGCGGTATCGGGCCGTCGGCGTCCTGATGAAAAGCGACAAACAGATCTGCGAGTGCGAGGCGTGCGACGCTGTTGTTATCGCACGGATTCCACAAGCTTGAGCCATAAATCCGGGCGTCGCCGAAAAACACCGATTACACCAAGAAGGACAAACGTAACCAAGCTCAGGCCGATAGCGAAGATCACGCTCCAGCGAAACATTGTTTTCTTGAGAGATTCAATTTCTTCTCTCATGTCTCCAAGCTCGGTTATTTGCGATTCTATGTGTTCGACGTTTTTGACAAGCTGCCCCAGCACAAACCAGAAGGATTCCTCAGATTTCTGCAGCAGATCTCGGTGAGGTTCGATGATTCTTCTCATGTGTACTTGGCGATGAGATCTTTTTTCATCTTCTCGTAGAGCGCTGTTTTCTCTTCGGAGGTCATGCCGCTGATATCTCCTTCATCCGGAAATATGGGAGATTCAGAGGATTCGATGACCAGATTCATGCCGTTCAACCGTTTGGAAGCGGCTTTGAGAAAGAAGACCGCATCGCAATGCGGGCATTCGATCATGGCGGCGACGTAGGCTGTTCCAACGTACTTTCCACCACTGAAGCCACTGACAGTCGCAAACGGTTGCTGATTGGCGGAAGTGATTGTGTCGAAATTGACAAGCCGGTAGTCGTTGACATCTTCCTTGCAAAAAACGCACTGCATCGGCATCACATCCTTCAAACGCATTATAGCAAGATCGTCGTTTATTCAATTCGGCCATCTCATACGAGGTGGCTTATTTCTTGGAGGTGAGGGTATGCGGGTAATCGACACGATCATCATTCACTGCGCGGCAACGAAACCGAAGCAGGATATCGGCGCGAAGGAGATAGACGGGTGGCACCGGCAGCGGGGATTCAAAAAGATCGGCTATCACTACGTCATCCGGCGCGACGGGACCGTCGAGAAGGGGCGCGACAACGCCGAGGTGGGGGCGCACGCGACGAACCACAACGCGCGGTCCATCGGGATCTGCCTCGTCGGCGGGCTGGACGACGCCGGAAAACCGGCGAACAATTTCACGCCCGCGCAGTGGGACGCGCTCCTGAAACTCGTCCGCGAGGTCAAGGAGGCGTACGGGGTGAAGAGCGAGAAGATCATCGGGCACAACCAGGTTTCAAACAAGGCGTGCCCCTGCTTCCGCGTCCCGGCCTGGCGGGTGAAGGCGGGGCTATGAGGCGGCCGAAGTTCGGGCTGGACTGGCTGCGCCGGATGCCGCTGCGGAAATTCGTCGGGTTGATCTCCGGCAGCCTTGCGGGCGGTTTTGCGGTGCTGTTCCTCGGGAAGGCGCTGGCGACGTGGACGCCGGTACCGGAGGGCGTGGTGCCGCTTCTCGGGGTCCTCGGGGGGATGTTCGGCGGGTATGCGGGGACGTCGGTTGCGAGCGACTTTGCACAGAGGGGGGCAGTCCATGAAGAGCCGCACGATTAAGATCGCGGTGACCGTCGCTGCTGTTGCCCTTCTGGCCGGTGGATATTGCGCGTACAGGATGCGGACGCCGCCCGACGTCAACGTGGAGGTCTCGAAAACCGATGCGCTGGTGCGGGAGATGGAGAACGCGGGCAAGGAGTTCGTACGGGTGACCGGCGAACACCGGACGACGACACGGAGAAAGGTGGTGGCCATACGTGAGACGGTTTCCGAAGATGTGTTTGCTCTTGGCAGCGACGATCTTTCTGCTGCTGCCCTGCGCGAGATCCGGCTATACCTTGGAAGGGACGGAGCCGGAGGTGACGCCGGTCCCGGCGGGGTGGACGTCCCCGATTGAGGGGTATTTTCTGAACGAGCTTGCCCTGCGCGGCCTCACGGGTGCCGCCCGAACGTACCGTCTGGAGCGCGACGCGTGGGAACAGGCGTACGGCGAGCTGTTCGATATGAGCGCCGCATTCCAAGCGGAAACGCAGGAGCGGATTCTCGGCTTGAACGAACAGCTCGACGCCGAGCGCAGCGCCTGGGGCAAGGAGGTCCGCCGGGCGCGGTCGTTCGGCTTCGGGGTCTTCGCCGGTGCCGGGATCGTGCCCGGAGGGTTCGAGCCGGTCGTCGGGGCGGGAATCGTATGGCGCATATTCTGAGGGGGGAGTGCGATGCATGGAGCGGTGGCGCAGAGCGATAGAAGAGAGCCCGGTGTATTTGGGCGTCATTCTTGCGATCCTCGGAGGGATGGTGCGGGGTATGGGACGAAAGCGTGAGCACTTTACCTTGTGGGGTTTTCTTTATCGAGTTGCGGCGGCCGCCTTCGTCGGCCTCCTGATGGGGTTGGTGATGTCGTATACGAAGTACGACCCCAAGATAGAGGCGGCCATCATCGGCGCCAGCGGGTATGCG
>DAIRUD010000028.1:0-13022 GCA_036803565.1 Synergistaceae bacterium
GCGGACATGCGCTTCGGCCCTGCCGTCCCTGCTGCGTTGTGCTCATACACCGCACTCGTGAAACAAGAGGAACGTTCCATCGTTTTCTCTTTTGCTTAGAGCATTTTCACTTCGCGGGGTTCCGCTCCTGACAAAACCCCCCGCAGAGGATCGCAATCGCCTGCACCCCGCGATCTTCCACGCAACGTTTCAGAATCGGCCTGCTGCGGGCCAGCGTTTCGTCAATCGGACATCCCAACGTTTTATTCGCTAGTCGAAACGCACCAGGCAGCCCTTGCTGATCGCGTAGACGTCCTCGACGACCATCGAATAGCCCGCTTTTTTTCCCGCCTTCCGCTCCCGTTCGGCGATTTTTTCCCGATGGAAGGAAAGGATTTCGTCGTCGAAGGGGAGGTTGCCGTGGTCGAGGAAGCGCAGCGCGCCCTGCGCGTCGCGGATCGGCATGGCGATCCCCTTGTTGATCAGGCTGGGCGCGAAGGGAACGTCCAGCACGCCCGCCTCGAAACCGTTGACGACGCCGACGGCGAGATCGCCGTCGCCCAGTTCGTACACCCGGTTGAGGATGCAGTTGACCTCCCTGCGGATCATCTCCTTCTCCTGCTTCAGCTCCGCACTGTCGGGGGAGAATTTCTGACAGGTCATCATGTCGATCGCCTGCCGTGTGGCCCGGATGCCGCCCGCGTTGGCCTCCTTCGTCGGCACACCCATGGCCTCCTGGGGCGATTTCACGATGGTCTGCTGCGCGCCGCCCAGCGCGGCGGTCGCAGCGCCGAGCACGATGACGCCGTAGGCCGTGTTCTCGTCGTAGGGGAAAGCCCCCATCCACTGGTCGAACTTGGACGTCAGGCTCATCTCGGGATAGCCCATCTTCAGCATCCACTCGTCGCCCAACTCGTTGAGAAGCTGGATGGCCGCGACGTCCTGGATCAGGTTGCCGCCCTGGCCGTAGCTGATGTCCATGGCGACGACGCCCTGCTCGGCGGCCAGCAACGCCTCGATGATGCCGATGGAGATGGAGACGCAGGGCGGCACCAGCGTGCCCGTGAGCGCGCCCGACTCCTCGCGGTTGATGACCACGCCGCGATCGGCGTAATACCCGATCAGGCGGTCGACGTACTGCCAGTTGCGCAGCGAGACCTCGAGCGGGACATTCTTGCTGTAGACGACATTGAAGCAGATGCCGCCGCCGTTGTAATCCGTCATCCCCCCGGCGAAGCTGACCTCGGCGAGGATGCGCCCGTCCACCGAGCCGTGCTTGCAGGTGATGGGCAGGTCGACGGCCTCCAGCACCTTGCGGCAGCCCTTGACGCCGAGGTTGACCGCCGGAAACCCGTTGAGCATGTTGCGCCCCTGCTTATACGTCTCCTCGATGCCCTTCTCAACGTCGTGAAAGCGCAGGTTGCGCGTGTAGCTGTCGCACGTCGCCGGGAGGATGTCCGCTCCCTGCTCCTGCAGGAACTGCAAGAGCTCGATCTGCCCCTCGGCCGTGGCGACGCCGCCCCGGAAGGCGACGCACGTGCGCCCCTCCGCCTTGGCCTTGGCGAGAATCCGCCCCGTGTTCTTCATGTGCGGCAGGCCCTTGTGATAGGCGACCGCCTCCTCCAGATCCACCTCGCCGCCGGTGTGCCACATGCGCAGCACCTCCGGGCGTTGCGCGAGGAAATAGCCCTCGTCCCAGCGTTTATTCGCCAAACCCTCCACCGGAATCTCCCTCCATCCTGTCAGATCGTTTGCAGGTATTTCCCCGCGATGCGCAGCGCCGGCCCCGGGTAGTCCGCCGCCAGCAAGCCGACCGCGTAGAGAATGTAGGAACCGTCGATGTAGAAACGAGGCTCCCGGGGGCGCAGGCGCTCCGGCTCCGCCGGGTCGAACAGTGCCGCCCCGAGCACCGCCGCCGGGTCGTCGAGATGGACCAGCGGCCCGCCCGTGCCGATCAGCGCCCGCACCCCCGTCAGGTCCTTGCCGTACTGCGCGAAGGTGACGCCGGTCGGCGTGTAGAAGCTCTCCACGTGCCCGACGTGCCGCGTGACCGAGATGCGGCAGGCCCACCGCGCCAGTTCCCTGTCGATGCGCGACTCCCGCTCGTTCGCGGGCAAAAGGTCCGTATCCGCGGACACCCGCTCCACCCAGTTCTCGACCTCCCCCTCGGGGAAACCGAGCGTCTCGGCGAAAACGGGCGCGCCCACCGTCTCCAAAATCGTCCGCGCGTTGTAGCGGACGCCCATGTCGCCCTCCACCGTACGCTTGTCGTACGGCTCGGGGATGCCCTTGAGGAAGATCGAGGAGCTGGCCTGCGGCAGCCCCTTGCCGATGGAGTGCACGTCCGTCGTCGCGCCGCCGATGTCCACCACCATCAGGTCGCCCAGCCCCGGCGTCGCCCCGTCGCCCGCGGCGATCAGCTTCGCCGCCTGCAGGACGGCGGTCGGCGTCGGCATCAGGATGCGGTCGACGTAGGCCATGGCCGCCTCGATCCCCTTGGCGGCGACGATCCGCCGGATAAAGAGGTCGCGGACGATCTCCCGCACCGGATCGATGTTCAGGCAATCCAGCTGGGGCAGGACGTTGTCGGTGACCAGGACCTCCTTTCCGGCGTTCTCCAGCACCTCGCAGACGCAATGGCGGGCGCAGCGGTTCCCCGCCATGATGATCGGCACGTCGACGGCCGACCGGGCGAGCATCGCGGCGTTGTGCGCGATCGTGCTGCCGTTGCCGCCGTCAGTGCCGCCGGAGAGCAGGATGATGTCCGGCTTGCTGGCGAGGAGCGCTTCCACGTCCTCCGGCACCATCTCGTAGGCGAAACAGCTGGCCAGCTTCGCCCCCGAACTGAGCAGGGCGGTCCGCGCCGCGTGCATGGTCAGCTTCGGCACCAGTCCGATGGCGGACATGCGCAGCCCTCCGGCGGCGCTGCTGCTCGAGATCTTCTCCACCACCTCGAAGGCGTGCCCGGCGAGTTGTTTTTCCAACAGCGCCCGCGCGTTCCCGAGGCCCTCCATGACGTTCGTCCCGACCGTCGTCGGCGCTTTGGCCGCCGCGACGATCTCCTCCCTGTGGATGTCGACGGCCGTGATTTTCGTATACGTACTGCCGAAATCGATCAGGTAGACGAGCCGCATCTCAACCCAGTTCCCCGAAGTCCTCTACGAGCCAGCGGACGATGTCGTCCGGCGACGATTGCGGCGTGCCGACGCGGTCGAATCCCATATCCAGAAACTTCCGCTCGACCTCCGCCAGGTCCTGCTTGCCGACGACGAGGTTGCCGCCGACGTAGAGCTTCACGCCGGCCAGGCCCGCCTCCACGCACTTGTCCTTCATCCCCTGGCAGTCCATCTCCGCATGCCCGTACAGGGAGGAGACGAGGATCACCTGCGCGTCCGTCTCCCTGGCCGCGTTGATGAAATCCTCCTGCGACGTGAAGATCCCCAGGTTCACGATGTTGTATCCGGCCTCGCGCAGCGCGTAGTCGATGATCTTGTTGCCGACCACGTGGATGTCCGAGCCGATGATGCCCATTACCACCGTCACTCTGCCCATTCGAATCACCCCTTGACGACGCGTCCGGCGAACTCCTGTTCGAGCCTGCGCACCTCGGGCAGACCCAGCAGTTCGTTGAACTTCTCGAAGTCGTACAGCTTCGTGCCGACGATATCGTTGGTATCGCCGCGCTCCTTCAGCGTGCCGTAGACGTCGAACAGGGCGCTGGCCTCGGCCAGAACGCTGGTGACCGGGAAGATGGCCAGCTTGTAGCCCAACTCCTCCAGCTTCTTCACCGGCAACAGCGGCGTGCGCCCCTTCTCCACCATGTTGGCCAGGGTCGGGACGGGAATCTCGGCGTTGATCCGCCGCATCTCCTCCTCCGACTCCGGGGATTCGATGAAGACGACGTCCGCTCCCGCCTTCGCGTACGCCTTCCCGCGCCGGATGGCCTCCTCGATGCCGAACTGCGTCCGGGCGTCGGTGCGGGCGATGATGACGAAATCGGGGTTGCACCGCGCCGAGATGGCCGCCTTGATCTTGCCCACCATCTCCTCCATGGAGACCAGCTCGCGCCCCAGCATGTGCCCGCACTTTTTCGGCAGCACCTGGTCCTCGAACTGGATCGCCGCCAGCCCCGCGCCCTCGTACTCGCGGACGGCGCGCATGGCGTTGACAGCGTTGCCGTAGCCGGTATCGCCGTCCGCGATAACCGGGAGATCGGTCACGCTGGCCATGTTGTGCATGTGCGTGACCATCTCGGTCAGCGTCATCAGCCCGATGTCGGGGCGCCCGAGGTAGCTGGCGGAAGCGCCGTAGCCCGTGCCGTAGATGGCGTCGAACCCCATCCGGTCGATGATCTTCGCCGACAGACCGTTGTGGGCTCCCGGGGCGACGACGATTCCCTTCGTCGCAAACAACTCGCGTAACTTCCTGGGTTTCGAGTACATATGCGTTCACCGCCTATTCCGCCGCTTGCGCGGCATATTTTCGATCGAAGCCGTTCGTGATCCGTTTTTCCCGTTCCGCGCCGCGCGGGAGAATCCCCGCAATCCCCCGCCTCCTGTGCGCGAAGGCCGCAACCATCCAGCAACCCCGCGCACACGAGGCCTCCCAAAATCACTTAGCGGAAAAATTTACGTTTCTCCTCCTCCGTATGACCGAGCGGACAACCGCGTTCTCAGAAGAAGCGCATGAAGAACAGCGCGAACGCGGGGATGTAGGTGACCAGCACGAGGGTCACCAGGCAGCAGAACAAAAACGGTGCCAGCGGCCGGATGACCTTGTTCATGGGCACCCCGGTCAGCTTGCACGAGGTGAAGAGGTTCACGGCGAAGGGGGGCGTGATCATCCCGATCTCCAGGTTGAGCAGCACGATCGCCGAGAAGTGTACCGGGTTGATGCCGTAGGACTGCGCCATCGGCATCAGGATGGGCGTGAAGAGCAGAATGCTGGTGTTCGTCTCCAGAAACATGCCCACGATGATGAGCATGATGTTGACCAGCAGGAGGAAGACCGTCGGACTGCTGGTCACGGACTGGATGAAGTTCGTCATCATCGAGGCGATGCCCGCGTAGGCGATCATCTCGCTGACGACGTGGGCGACGGCGATGATCATCATGATGCCCGCCGAGGAGAGCGTCGAACGGAGGGCGATGGTGAAAGGGCTGTCGTCCGGGCGCACCTTGAAGCACGCCGGGAAAATGCCCCAGGCGATGATCAGTCCGACGAGGACCGAAACCGCGCCCGCCTCGGTGGGGGTGAAGATGCCGCCGTAGACCCCCACGAAGATGATCAGGGGAACCAGCATCGACACGGCCGCCTTGGGCGTCGTTTTGCCGATATCGCGGATGTACGTGCCGAAGTGAAACGCTTCCGTAACCCGCTTCTGCTTTCTGCCGAAAGCGAAGTAATTCGTCACGATGTACAGAAAACCCAGAATGAGCCCGGGAACCAACGTCGCCAGCCAGACCTGGAGCACCGGCAGATTAGCGCTGACGGCGAAGATGACGCCGGGAACGCTCGGCGGAATGAGGATCCCCAGAAACCCGGAGGCCGCGACGAGCGCCGTCGTGTACTCCTTGCCGTAGCCGTTTTTCAGCATGTCGGGGATGACCATGCCGCCGATGGCGCTGATGGTGGCCAGCGACGAGCCGGTGATGGCCCCGAAGAGCATGGAGGTGACGACGACGACCGCGCCCAGGCTGCCCCGCACGCGCTGGAAGATCCGCCCGATGAAGTCCAGCAGCGCCGTGGAAATGCCTCCGTGGGCCATCAGCTCCCCGGCACAGATGAAAGCGGGAACGGCCAGAAACGCGAAGGAGTTGATGCCGTTGAACATGGCCGGACCGATGAGGTTGAGCTTCAACCCGGCGAAGAGGATGGTCACGAACGCGCCGCTGGCCATCGAGAGATAGACCGGAACGCGCAGGACGGCGATCGCCAGAAAAACGCCCAGAAACAGGAGCAGATACGTCATGCCGTCCCCTCCCTTCTTGCCTTGGCGGCGATATAGACGCCGTTGAGGACCTTGATCAGATAGTGAATCGCCATCAGCACGAAACCCAACTCCATGAACGCCGTGACGATGTACATCTCAACCTCCATGCTGGGGGAAATCTGGTGCGTCCGGAACATGTTTCTGGTGAAATGATGGCAGCGCAGGACCAGAAAGTACGTGACGACCAGGCTGATGATGTCCGCCAGCATCCACAGCGATCGGTCCACCCTCTCCCGCCTCCGCTCGTCGGGGATGGCGCGGATCGGCGCGTTGATGATGTCGATCGCGATGTGGTCCCTGTCCTGCGAGAGGTGCGCCGCGGCAACGAAGCTCGTCGCGACGAACATGAAGCGGATCAACTCCTCCACCCAGGGGATGCCGATCTTCAGGAAATAACGGAAGATCACCTGGACGACCATCAACGTCAGCATGACGACGAACACGGAGACGGAAAAAAGCTTCTCGGCTTTGCAGAGAGCGCCGTCGATCCTGTCCAACAGGGGAATTCCCGGCACATGTCGTTTCGGAATACCGCCGCTCATACACTCACGCTCCTAACCGGGATCGGCCTTGCCGCCCCAAATACCCAAACGGTTCGATCTCCGCGGCGGTCGGCCCCGCCGAAGGGAGGCGGGGCCGCGCACACCCCGCTACTGCACGGAATAGTCCTTGCGAATGCGCTCCGTGACCTCTTTGTCGAAGGGAGCCATGATCGCGTTGTCGTTCCAGATCTTTTGCGCCTCCTGCCGGAAAAAGGCGTCCAGCTCCGGCGTCACCTCCAGAATCTCCACGCCCTGCTCGACCATCAGGCCCTCGTAGCGCGCGACGTCCTTGCGGTTCTGCTCGATCTGCCAGGCCCCGGCCGCCGTGGCCGCCTTCTGCACGATCTCCTGATACTCCGGCGGCAGCTTCTCCCACTCCTCCATGTTCATGAGAATCGCGCCGCCGCTGTAGACGTGGTTCGTCTTCGTCATGTACTTCTGGAACTCGTAGAACCCGTACGCGTAGGTGAGGATGGAGCCGTTGTCCTGCCCGTCGATCGTCCCCTGCTGCAGCGCCGTCGCCACCTCGGTGATGCCCATGGCGGTCGGCAGCACGCCCAGCCCCTTGAAGAAGTTGACCGACATCGGCGTCTCCGTGGTCCGGATCTTCAGCCCCTGCAAATCCTTCGGCGCTTTGATCGCATGCTTGTTGTTGGTAAACCAGCGGTAGTCGTTCTCCAGCCAGGCCAGCCATTTGAAACCGGCGCGCTCCAGGTTTTTCTTGACGTTCTCGCCCATCCAGCCGTTGAAGTAATACTTGTCCACGTCCTCGTAACCGGGGAAGAGATAGGGCAGGTTGACGAAGGCGCAGGAGCGGACGACGGTGGAGAACCCGACGTCGCTGACCCACACCATCTCCAGCGTCCCCTCCTGCACCGCCTGCACCGTCGCCGTCTCGCTCCCGAGGACGCCGCCGAACTGCATGACGGCGGTGATGTTCCCGCCGGAAGCCTCCGCGACCTCCTTCACGAAGCGCTCCGCCGCCTTGTAGCGCGAGTGCTCCGAGCTGGAGGAAGCCGCCATGTTCAAGCGAACCGCCTTCTTCTGCGCCGCCGGCGCCTGGCCGACGAAGGAGAAGAGGAGCGCGACACTTGCCCCGATCAATAAAAACGCCGCCAATCGCCGATGCACTCTCCGAAAAGCCATGTTACCCCTCCTCACAGGATATGATGATGCGTCTTTTCAGGGTAAATTTTTTGATCTCTTTATTTACCATGAAAACCTTTTATTCTTTATTATTTTAGCGATATTGCGAAAATAAGCGACGACAAACGATGAAAGCCCGGCCTGCGTACCGTGCTCCACCGGCGTTTCCCTCGCCCGCCCAACTCCGCTTCGCAAACGCAACGTGCACGCATACCGGAAGCGGCATCCCGTCCGCCTGCGCGTGGAACGAACTCCCCGAAACTTCGGCACTTTATGAGACTTCGATTGGTTTTGATTGATGTAATTATAGTAAGCCGGGGCTTATAATTCAAATACTATTATTCATATAGAAATTATAGGATTATTCGATGGTTCGTATCGGGAAGGCTTCGATTTCGCGACGAAAGCGGAGGAGTGCGCCCGATTTTCATCCGATCGACCGCAACGATAGGGCAACGCAAAAAGACGGACAAACGGGGCCGGAGTTCGGTTGATCGCCGCGAACCGTTGCCGCCGACGCACGAAACGGTCGCGGACGTAGCGCGCCGCCCGTCAGGATCGCGCCGCCGCGTTCTGCGCCACAACCTCCTGCGTGATGCGGATAAAATCGCGCATGATGTGCGTCACATACTTGTTTTTCTTGTGGCAGATATAGAGGCTGTTCGTGTAATCCCCGCGATCGAAGAGGAAGTACCTCGCCCGCCGCTCCTTCGGGTAGAGGCGCAGCAGGGAATCCAGGATGACGGTCGGCATGCAGTTTTTCACCGCCAGCTGGTGCGTGAGCTCGAGGCTGAACGTCTCGAACGCGATCTTGGGGATGAAACCGTAGTCGCGGAAGATGTCGTCGCTGATCGAGCGGAGGTTCGAGTTGAGCGAGGTGAGGGCGAAAAACTCGTCGCGGAAGACGTTCAGGTCGATGCGGGGATAGGGTTCCTTCTCGAAATCGTACCGCGCGCAGATCGGGTGCTCCCGCCCGACCGCCAGCATGACCCGGTCCGTCAGCAGCTCGATGCAGGTGTGATCCGAAGGGGGAAAGCGGTTGATGAAGCCGACGTCCAACTGCCCGCTGGCGGCCATCTCGATGATCGATTCGTTGATCGCCTCCCGCACGATCAGCTTCACGTTCGGGTACACCTTGTGGAAGACCGGGAAGACGTGGGAGAGGATCGTCGTGTTGCGGAAAAGCGAGATGCCCACGATCAGCCTGCCCGTGTGGTCTCCGCGCACGTCGCCCATCCCCATCTCCATTTCGTGCTGGAGGTTGAGCATCTTGACGGCGTATTCCACATATTTCTCCCCGGCGTAGGTCAGGGAGAGCGGCACGGTGCTCCGGTCGAACAGGGGCATGCCGATCTGCCTCTCCAGCGCGATGATCCCCTGGCTGAGGGAGGGCTGCGAGATGTAGAGGCGCTTCGCCGCCTTCGAAAAACTCCGCTCCTCGGCGACGGCGACCACGTACTCCAGCATTCTCGTGTTCAACGGTGATCCCCCCTCTCCCCTCCATACGGCCGCGCCGCGCGGGTGATGGCAAATCCCTCGGACATTTTCGCTGCGTGGGGCTCTCTTGGATCCCTATCTCTATTCGTGGATATCTCGATGTCGACCGGCCCTAGCCCCCATCGGCCACCTGCGGCGCCCTTCGCGGCAGCGACGAGATGAAGACGGCCAGCAGGACGATCAGCGCACCGGCCGCCTCCTGCATGGTCGGCATCTCCCCGAGCAGGAGGGGCATCACCGCCAGCGCCAGGACGATCTCCAGACCGCAGATCAGGCTCGCCGTCGTCGCCGGAATATAGCGCATCGCCGTGAACAGCAGGCCGAAGCCGAACAGCCCCGCGCCGAACGCCGGATATTGCATCCACAGAAAGATGCGCGGCGACAGTCCGGCCAGATCCCCCCAACCCATCAGCAGGGTCTTGCCGACCACCAGCAGCAGCCCTCCCAACAGGTGCGTGTAGAAGAGCTGCACGATAGGGTCGCTCTCCCCGTCGCGCACCATGCGCCGCGTGATGACGTTCTGCGCCGCCAGGCCGAACACCGAGAACGTCCCCCAGACCAGGCCGGGGACGGAAATGTCCGCCAGCGCGTCCCCCCTCCACAGAAAACCGACGTAAAGCCCCAATAGCAGCAGAAAACCGCCGCAGACCTGCAACCGGTTCGGCCGCTCCTTGGTGACGAACACGTCGCCCACCATGGTGACGAGCGGAAACGCGTAGTGCAGCGTGATGGCCTGCGGGACGGTGAGGTAGACGCAGGAGACGAGAAACCCGCCCGCCGCCAGAAAAAACCCGGCGATGCCCAACGAAAAATACACCGCGCAGAGGCGCGCGGAGATGCGCAACCGATTCGTCTCGCGGCGCAGCGAGAGCCAGCAGGAGATGGCGACCGTCACGACCAGCGCACGGTACGCCAATGAGGAAAACTGATTCAGCCCCTCCGACGAGACGATCTTCGCGATCGGGCTCATCGCCCCCCATAGGAGCGCCGTCCCCAGCGCCATCAACAAGCCGCGCCGATATTCCGTCAAGTGTCATCCACCTCCGTCGCGAAGGCCCTGTGCGCAACGCACTCCGCCGCCGCTCGCCGTTTCGAGCGGCCGAGAACACCACACCCTTATCATAGCACCATCCGCAACGATGCGGCGGAGTACGAGATGGACGCGCCCGTCGACCGTGCGAGGCGCGTCCATTCCGCATATGTCCGGCGGCGATTTCACGCCGCAGATATGTCTTTACCTTGCTTGGTTCCGTCCCGGGCAAAAACACCCCGCAAGGGCAATCGGCTGCCTGATCACCCCGTCCTCTCGCGGCGATATCCCGGTGCCCGTTTCGATCAGCGCTCCAGCCGCACGTCCGGTTCCGAATAACACATCGCCTTTTACCTTGCTAGCGCTTTAGCATGCTAACATAAAATCAAAGGCCTCTTCGCAAAAAAACTTTTGAATTTTCTACTCGGAATTCCGCATATCGGTGTTATCCTTATCCGGCGAAAAGCAAGCGCGCCGGGAGGGCTGCATTCTTGAGAAACGAGATGCTCGGCGGACACCTGTCCGCAATGCTGACCATCTTCATCTGGGGTACGACGTTCGTCGCGACGAAGGTCCTGCTGCGGGATTTCACGCCCATCGAGATCCTTTTCTACCGCTTCACCATCGGTTACACGGCGCTCTGGCTCGTCGCCCCGCGTCTGCTGCGCACGCGCGGCCGCCGGGAGGAGGCGGTGTTCGCGGGTGCGGGGCTGTGCGGCGTCACCCTCTACTTCCTGTTGGAGAACATCGCCCTGACCTACTCGATGGTCTCCAACATCGGCGTCATCCTCTCCATCTCGCCCTTTTTCACCGCCATCGCCGCCTATTTCTTCCTCGACGGCGAAAACCCGACCCCGCGCTTTTTCGTCGGCTTCGCCAGCGCCATCACCGGCATCGCGCTGATCGCCTTCAACGGCAACTTCGTCTTCGAGACCAACCCCCTCGGCGATGTGCTGGCGCTGCTCGCGGCGGCCGTGTGGGCGCTCTACTCCACGCTCATGCGCAAGATCGCGGCCTTCGGCTACAACAACATCCAGTGCACGCGCCGCGTCTTCTTCTACGGCCTGCTCTTCATGGTTCCGGCGCTGGGCTTTTTCGGCTTCCGCGTCGGATTCGAGCGCTTCTCCCAACCGCAGAACCTGTTCAACATCCTCTTCCTCGGCTTCGGTGCCTCCGCACTCTGCTTCGTCACCTGGAACTGGTCGGTGAAGATCCTCGGTGCGGTCAAAACCAGCGTCTATATCTACGCCGTCCCCGTCATCAACATCGTCGCGGCGGTCGTCGTCCTCGACGAACGGATCACGCGCATCGCGGCGATCGGCACGGTGCTGACGCTGGGCGGCCTCGTCATCTCGCAGGGCGGCGGGAGGCGACGTACGGGCGGCTGAGGGCGCGCTTTACCGGCATCGCCGGAGGCGGCGCCGAGGATGGACACGCCGCGCGCCATCGGGTATCATACTTCGATTGCCTGTGCGACCGGCATGCGGCCGGACAGCCCTCGGCGAGGAGGAGGAATCTCGATGAGCGACAAAGGCAAGGCATATATCGCGGCATTGCTGTATGCGTGTACGATCGGCTTTTCGTTTCTTTTCGTGAAGATCTCCCTGCGCTATGCCGGCCCTCTGGACGCTTTGGCGCACCGCTTCGGCGTCGCCATGCTCTTTGCCCTGCTGCCCCTGCTGACGGGGAGGGCGAAGCTTGACGCCACGCCGCGAGGAGTGGCCGCCATCCTGCCGTTGGCGGCGTTCAACCCGGTGCTCTTTTTTCTGCTCCAGACCTCCGGGTTGGTCTACATACGCTCCTCGGAGGCCGGGCTGATCCAGGCGACCGCGCCCGTCTTCGTCCTGCTGCTCGGGCTGCTGTTCCTGAAGGAACGGACGAACGGCCGGCAGGTCTGCTCCATGTTGCTGTCGGTCGGCGGCGTGCTGTTCGTATCCGCCATGGGCCGGGAGGGTTCGGCGGCCTACGACCCGCGGGGCGTTCTGCTCGCGGTTTCCGCCACCGTCTCCTTCGCCCTGTATACCGTCCTGACGCGCAAATATTCGAAGCAATTCTCCGTCTACACGCTGACTTTCGTCATGTCGCTGGCGGGTTTCCTGGCCTTCAACGCCGTCTCTCTCGTCATCCACATCTACGCCGGCACGGTCTCCGCGTTTCTCGAACCGCTGTCCCATCCGCCATATCTCGGCGCGATCCTCTTTCTCGGCGGAGCCTCCTCCTTTTTCTCCTCCTTCTTCTCCAACTATGCGCTCTCGAAGCTGGAGGCATCGAGCATGATCGTCTTCGCCAACCTCGCCACCCTGATCGCCGTCATCGCCGGCGTCGTCTTCCTGGGTGAGCCGTTTGGCTGGTACCACGCCGTCGGCGGCTTGGCGATCGTTCTCGGCGTGCTGGGGACGAATTTTTTCGGCGAGAAAAAGTAGCGCGACGCGGAGGAACGAGCCGGAACGGCGCGCCCCGCCGCCCGGCGATCGGCCGCCGCTCCGCCCGCGCACATCGCCCACGCCCGCATCGGGCAAAGCATTGACATATTTCTCACGTGATGATATAAGTAAACGCATTCGAGGTCCGACGGAATTTTAAAATCGGAGGACGATTCAGCGCAAAGGAGGAACCCGGCATGTTCGATCGCGCAAGCAGCTACTGGACAGGCGTCGCCTTCGGCGGCGGAATGGGATGTTCCTCCACGTGCTCCGGATCCAAAGACGGAGCCATTTGGCGTTTGGATCGGTTTCTCGCCTCCGGGGAGGGAAGGTAACCCTCCGCTCGAAGAAGAAAGCAACAACGATCGAGAACTGTGAGACGGGGAGCCGACGAAAGGTCGGCTCCCCCATAT
>DAIRUD010000029.1:0-12156 GCA_036803565.1 Synergistaceae bacterium
CGGAGATTCTGCGGAAGCGGGTGAAGAAGTTGAAGGGAAAGGCGGAGGATATCTCGATCTCCTGAAAAACATGGGAACCGCGTTCTCCAAGGGAGGTTATGGCGGAGGCGGAAACGCCGCTCCCCGCCGGGACGAGCGGAAAGAAATATTTCGCGTCCCCCACGCGGACGTCGACGAGAAACGCCGGCGCGAAGCGGCTGGCGTTGCGGACCTCGATCCCGAGGTAAAAGGGCGTTTGCGCATAGATCTCGTCGGGGAGGGAGAGCGTCGCGTCGATCTTGCGGATATTTCGGCGTCCGACGATGCCGGAGGCCAGCATGTAGCCGAGCAGGATGGCCGTCGCGAGATAATGGATATTGTTGCCCCCGTTGATCGCCAACACCCCCAGAACGATCGTGAAGACGATATACAGCGTCCCGGAGCGGTGAATGCGGATCACGGGCGCGAAGCGCTTCATTGCAGAACCGGCACCTCCAGCAGGATGTCCCGGAGGATTTCCGGCGCTCCTCCTCTCGATCCGCTGCGCGGCTGCATCCGGTGGAGCATGACCTCGGGCGCGAAGCATTTTACGTCCTCGGGGATGACGAAATCGCGGTTTTGCAACCAGGCCGCGCATTTTGCGCAATTCAACAGGACCATCGCCCCGCGCGTCGACAGTCCGGCGGCGAGGAGCGGGTGCGTGCGGGTACGCTCCACGAGGGAGAGCACGTAGTCCAGCACCTTGTCCGACACGGCGATGTCCGTTTCGACCGTCTGCTGCAATGCGGTTACGCCCTCCGGCGAAAGGATCGCGGGGATGTCCGCGACGGATTGCTTCTGGCTCCCGCGCTGCAGGATCTCCCGCTCCGATTCCCGGCTGGGATAGCCGATCGAGATGCGCATCGTGAAGCGGTCCATCTGGGATTCGGGAAGGGGGAAGGTGCCGGAAAACTCGATCGGGTTCTGCGTCGCGATGACGTGGAAGGGGCGGGGGAGGGCGTAGGTCGTGCCGTCGACCGTCACCTGCTCCTCGCCCATGGCCTCGAGCAGGGCGCTCTGCGTCTTCGGCGTCGCCCGGTTGATCTCGTCGACCAGCAACAGGTTGTTGAAGACCGGGCCCGGGTGAAACTGAAATTCGCCGCGGTCGGCCTTGAAGATGTTCAGCCCCGTTACGTCCGTGGGCAACAGATCGTTGGTACACTGGATCCGGCCGAACCCAAGCCCCAGGGCGTGCGAAACCGCAAGCGCCAGCGTCGTCTTGCCCAATCCGGGCAAATCCTCCAGCAGCAGGTGGCCACCGGAGAAAATGCAGGCGAGCACCCGGATCAGGGCGTCCCGCTTGCCGTGCAGTACGTCTTCCAGATGCCGTACGACCTGCGCGATATGCTCGTTTCTCAACTCGAATCCGTCCATACGAATCACTCCACATCTCGGTATCCCGTCTGTATTCCGCAGGTGATTTTACCTTTTGACGAACGAAATGCAAACTGCATAAACATACATAATACTATCGGGAACAAACGCGGCCGCGTGCGCATGCGCTATAATAAAAAAGACGACGCTAGGCAAAACCGCAAGGACGCATCGCATTGCCGACGCGATCAAGTGGCTGTATTGGGAAGGGCGGGAGCGACATGATCCTCTCCGGTTTGGAGATTCGCAAGCAGATGGAGCGGGGCAACATCGAAATCACCCCCTTCGACGAGAGCCGCCTGAATCCGAACAGCTATAACCTCAGGCTGCACGACGAGTTGCTGACGTACGAGAACGAGATCCTCGATATGAAATATCCGCAGGCTACCCGCACGACGACCATTCCGCAGGAGGGGCTCGTGCTGCGGCCTGGAAAACTCTATTTGGGACGGACCGTCGAACATACGCGTACGACGTGTTTCGTGCCCATGTTGGAGGGGCGCTCCTCCGTCGGCAGGCTGGGCCTGTACATCCACGTCACGGCCGGGTTCGGCGACGTGGGGTTTTCCGGCTACTGGACGCTGGAGATCCAGTGCGTGCAGCCCATCCGCATCTACCCAATGGTCGAGATCTGCCAGATCTACTACCACAGGATCGAGGGGGAGTACCTCCCCTACGAAAGCGGCAAATACCAGAACAACGCCGGAATACAGCCGAGCCTTCTCTACAGGGATTTCGAAAAGCGCCGACAGTCCGGGTGACCGCGCCGCGACCGGCTGCTTATGCTCCGTCCGTCCGCTCCTCTCCGTCGCGGGCGAGATATTCGCGGTAATCGAAACGTACGGGTTCGTAGGGGGCATCGAAGAGCGGCGAGCTGATGATGAAATCGGCGGTTGCGGCGTTGCAGGCCATGACGGTGTTGTAAACGGTGCAGAGGCGGACGAGCGCCTTGACGTCCACGTCGTGCGGCTGCGGCGTCATCGGGTCGGTGAAGAAGACGAGGATGTCCAGTTTCCCCTCGGCGATGCGTGCGCCCATTTGCTGGTCTCCGCCGAGCGGGCCCGATTTGAGCAGCGCGATGCGGTACACGAGCCGCGGAAACTCCGCCTCGAACATCGCGCGCAGCCGCAGGCCGGTCGTGCCCGTGCAGACGAGGTCGTGGGCCGCGAGCCGCGTCGCGTTCTTCCGCACCCAGTCGAGAAGTTCCGCCTTGCGTGCGTCGTGGGCCACCAAACCGATTGTTTTCTTCCCCTTCAAGCGGCATCGCCTCCATCCCGGTTGCGCCGCGCGCACGGCAAGCGCGTCTCTTCGCCCATTTTAACGCCGATTTGCGATTTTATCGCGCGCCGTTCGCGCAATCCCGCCGGCCTTCGGGGTTCCGTCCGGCATGTGCTATAATTCGATAAAATCGGGATTTCGGGGAAGGGGAGTGGCCACATGCGCAGTTATATCCTTGCGATCGCGGTAGCCCTGTTTTTGTCGGCGGCTTATGCCATACAGAACGACGCGGAGGTCACGGTGTATTTCTTCGGTTTGCGGCGCGCGTTCCCGCAGGGATGGTGGGACATCGCGTTCTTTGCCGCCGGAGCGCTTCTGATGTGGCTGTTTTCCATCGTCGGTTCGCTGGAAATCGTAAAGACGAACCGAAGGGAGACAAAGGAGCGCGACCGCAGGATCGCGGCGTTGGAGGAGGAGAAGAAGTCCCTTCTCGTCGCGCTGCAGAATTTGACGCAGACGAACGATATCGCACAACCGGCCGCCTTCGAGGCCGTCCCCGCCCCGCTTCCGCCGGAAGCACTGGAAGTCGCCGACGAGACGATTCCACCGGAGGCAAAGGGGACTGTTGCGGATTGATACCCTCCTGCTCTGAAGAAAAGTTCCGCATCTGGCAACCGGACGAACTGACGGAAAACATTGCGGACGCCTTCCGCTGTTCGCCGTTCTTGGCCTCCCTTCTGCGGATGCGGGGTATCGCTCCGGATACGCTCTCGCACGAGAAAAAACGCTGGATATTGCCCGACCTCGATTCCTGGCTGGACGGCGTAGAGCTGAGTGCGGATTGCGGCAGGGCGCGTTCGCTCTGGTCCGCGGTCGGAGAGGGTAGCAACGTCGTCGTCTATGGCGATTACGACGTCGACGGCATCGCGGCCACAACCTTCGTGATGGAGCTCGCCATTCTGCGCGGGGCGAGGGTCCGGTACTACATCCCGAATCGTTACAATCAAGGGTATGGTTTCCACCCGAAGGTCGTCCGCACGATCGCGAAATCCGGCTGTCCGTGCGACCTGCTCGTGGTCGTGGACTGCGGAACCCAAAACGTGGACGCAACCGAGGAGGCCAAGGCGAACGGCATCCGCACGATCATCTTCGATCATCACCTGGCGCGCGGCGAGCTGGCGAAGAGCGACGCGCTCATCAACCCCCACATCGACGGCAACGACCTTGCGAAAAGCCTCTGCGCCACCGGAGTCGTGTGGTGTTGGGCCTGGAAGAACGAGATCGCCCCGAGGGAGTGGATGCTGCGCAACCTGGATGTGGCGGCGCTGGCCACGATCGCGGACTGCGTCCCCATGTCGTCGCCGGTCAACCGCGCCATCGTGCGCGAGGGCATCAACGCGATGCGCACCACGCCCCGCAAAGGTTTGCAAGCCTTGATGCGCGGCATGGACCTCGACTGTTCGTCGCTCGACAGCGAGACGTTGGCCAAACGGATCATCCCCTGCCTGAACGCGGCGGGCCGCCTGGAGCTGGCGGATCTCTCCATGAATATATTTTTCCCGAGTCACGACCTCGAGAACCACGCGCAGAAATTGATCCACCTCAACAAAAGAAGACAGGAGTTATCCGCGAAGATCATCAGCGACGTCGAGAACGGCGTCGGCGGAAACGATCGCTACCGGCACGTTCTTTTCGGCGACGACTGGCCGGCCGGCGTCCTGAGCAGTGTGGCGAGCCAGGTGTGCGCCAAGCGGGACGCCCCCGTCGTGCTTGCGGCGCCCGCGCAGGCCCCGCTTATCCGCGGGACGCTGCGGGTTCCCAACGGCGTGGATGCCGAGGCGATCCTCTCCTCGCTCTCGGACGACCTTGTGGGCTGGGGCGGACACCGCATGGCGGCCGGTTTCAGCGTGGACGCGGAGAAGTGGGCCACGTTGCGCGACCGCCTGGAGGAACTGCTCGCCTGTGCCTGCGGTTGTTCGGAGAAGGAGGACGTGCTGTTCTGGTCGCCGGCGGAGCTGGATATGGCCTCGTGGCGGGATGCGGAACGACTCGGCCCCTTCGGTATCGGCAATCCCCACCCCAAGCTTTTCTGCAGCCATGCGGGAGGTCTCTGCGCCGAACCCTTGGGGCGAAAGGGCGGCCACTACAAAATCCACGTGGATGGAAGGGAGTTGCTCTGCTTCAACGGGGACAACATCCTGGAGCCCGACTTCTCCCCGTCCGGCTGGGTCTATAAGCCGCGCGTCAACGTCTGGCGGAACAACGAATACCTGCAACTCGTCATCGAAAAAGTCGTGGTCGGGGCCGCGTAGGGGATTTCGGGAGCGGACGGCATGGAGACGCGGAGGGAGGACAAGGGCGGCGCGCGGACGGCAGGCGCGCTGCCTCCGAAACCGGGGGAGGATCTCAAGCCCGCCAACGCGCCCGGCGCTCTGCGGATGAACGCGGACCGGACGATGCGGGCGCTGATGGAGAGCTACATCGGCCGCATCCCCGAGGATCAGCGCGTGGCCAGCGTCCGCATCGCCTGGCAGGAGCTTTGGTCGCGGGCCTCGCGCTACATGCCGAAAGAGGAGCTGATGCAGCTCGGGGACGCGTTCGTCTTCGCGGCGGAGGCGCACGGCGGGCAGCGGCGGCACAGCGGCGATCCTTACGTGACGCACACGCTGGGCGCGGCATCGGCGCTCTCGGACATGCAGCTCGATATCCAGACGCTGACCGCGGCGCTGCTGCACGACGTGATCGAGGACACGGACGTCACGGCCGACCAGCTGCGCGATAAATTCGGCGACGAGGTTCTCACGCTGGTCGACGGCGTCACCAAGTTGGGCAAGCTGCCCTTCAAGAACGTCGAGGATTACCAGGCGGAGAACCTGCGGAAGATGTTCCTGGTCATGGCCAAGGACATCCGCGTGGTCCTGATCAAACTTGCCGACCGCCTTCACAATATGAACACGATCTCCGCGCACAAGCGGGAAAAACAGGTGGCGATCGCGCAGGAGACGCTGGAAATCTATGCTCCGCTGGCGCACCGCCTCGGCATCTACCATATCAAACGGGAGCTCGAGGACCTCTCCTTCAAGGTCGTCGACCCCGAGATGTATTACGATATCCGACGGCGTGTCCGCAAAAAGATGCCGGAGAGCGAGAACGTCATCAAGAAGGGTATGGAGCAGTTGACCGAGCGCTTGGAGGCGGACGGCCTCAGCGCGCAGATCAGCGGCCGACCCAAGCACTATTACAGTATCTACGAGAAGATGAAACGAAAGAACCTCTCTTTCGACCAGATCTACGACCTCCTCGCCTTGCGGGTGATCGTCAATACCCTGGCGGAGTGCTACCAGGTGCTGGGTATCGTCCACACGCTGTGGAAGCCGATCCCCGGGCAGTTCGACGACTACATCGCCAATCCCAAGGGCAACATGTATCAATCCCTGCATTCCACCGTCGTCGGCCCCAACGGTGAGCCGCTGGAGGTGCAGATCCGCACGTGGGAGATGCACCGCCTCGCCGAGTACGGCATCGCGGCGCACTGGCAATACAAGGAAAAAAAGAACCGGACGGACGACCTCGATACGCGCCTCTCCTGGATTCGGCAGGCGCTGGAGGGACAGGGGGAGTCGAGCGAGCCGTCCGAGTTTCTCGATCATATCAAGACGGACGTCCTCACCACCGAGGTCTTCGTGTTCACCCCGCAGGGGAAGGTCATCTCCGTTCCGGGCGGCTCGACGCCCATCGATTTCGCCTACTCCGTACATACGGAGGTCGGACATCAGTGCGTCGGCGCACAGGTGAACGGGCGCATCGTGCCGATGGACTACACGCTGCAGAACGGCGACATCGTGCGCATCCTGACGTCGCCGCAGGGAAAACCGTCGCGCGACTGGCTCAAGATCGCCAAGGCGAACCGCACGCGCAACAAAATCCGGGCGTATTTCCGCCAGGTCGACCGCGCCGAGCGCGAGGAGCGCATCGAGCGGGGCCGGGACCTCCTGGACCGGGAGATCCAGCGTCGTTTCCCCGGTGAGGGGCGGACGGTGGACAGCTTCAAGCACCAGTTGAGCCAGGTGTCCAACGATCTCGGATACGCGGGCGTCGAGGACCTGATCGTCTCCATCGGCAACGCGCACCAGACGGCCGGCGGCGTCATGGCGCGCGTCGAGGCGCACAAATCGAAGGACGAACAGGACGGCAGACAGCACCCGAAGCATACCTCCAAGACCACGAAGGAGTCGGATTCCGTCGTCGTCGTCGAAGGGGCGGACGGCGTCCTCGTGTCGCTGGCCATGTGCTGCTGCCCGGTGCCCGGCGACCAGGTCGTCGGCAGCGTCACCCAGAGCAGGGGCATCACCGTGCATCGCAAGGATTGCCCCAATCTGGAGCGCACGCCGCCGGATCGACGGGTTCCGGTGCAGTGGGGTAAAAAACGCGACATCCGCTACACCGCCCGCGTCAAGGTCGAGGCCGCCGACCGGGTCGGCGTCTTCGCGGACCTTGGGCAGGCGATCAGCCAGACGGACGGCTTCATCGTCAATATTCGCGGCAACACCGTCAACGGTACGCGGACCCGCTTCGTCATCGAACTCCAGGTGTGGGATCTGGAGCACCTCTACAGGGTCATTGCCCGCATCAACACCATCAAGGGCATGATCGAGATCACGCGGGGATAAGATGCGGCTCGTGGCGCAGCGGGTTTCCTCGGCGGGGGTGGCGATTGGCGGGAAGACCGTGGCGAGGATCGCCGACGGCCTCTGCCTCCTGCTCGGGGTGGCTCCGGACGACGCCGAGCGGGACGCGGACGTTCTGGCCGCCAAGATCGCCAATCTTCGTATTTTCGAGGACGAGGCGGGCAAGATGAACCGTTCCCTGCTGGATGTCGAGGGAGCTGCGCTCGTGGTTTCGCAGTTTACGCTCTTCGCGGACTGCCGAAAGGGCAGGCGCCCCTCCTTTACCGACGCCGCTCCGCCCGCGTTGGGGGAACGCCTGTATCGATATTTTGCGGAACGCCTGCGCACCGAGGGTGTCGCCGAGGTGCGGACCGGCGTTTTCGGCGCGGAGATGCGCGTGGAGATCGTCAACGAGGGGCCCGTGACCATTTTGCTGGACAGCGGGGAATTGGCGAAACGCCCGTAACGAAGGGGGAATACCCGATATGAAGATAGAAAGCTTTGCCCTGGGCGCGCTTTGGACGAATTGTTACGTAGCCTGGAGCGAGACGAAGGACGCCGTGGTCGTCGATCCGGGCGGCCCGACGGACGAGGTGCGAGACCTGCTGGAGCGTGAGGGGTTGCGGCTCTGCTGGGTCCTGTTGACCCACGGCCACGGCGACCATATTTTCGGCCTGGGCGAGATCCGCGGACTTGCCGCGAACGGCGTCGCCATTCACGCCGACGACGCGGACTGTATCACCAACGCGGGGGAGAACCTGTCCGTGCACATGGGACAGATCGCCGTCTTCGACGCGCCCGAACGCATATTGCGCGACGGGGACGTGCTCGAAGCGGGATCGATGCGGATTCGTGTCCTGCACACGCCCGGACATACGCGGGGCGGGTGTTGCTACTATGCGATGGAGGGGGACGAAGCCGCCCTGTTCTCCGGCGACACGCTCTTTGCGCGGAGCGTCGGGCGCTCCGACCTCCCCGGGGGAAACGAGGGTGTCCTGCTCGAATCCCTGAAGAAAATCTCTCCGCTGCCGGATTCGCTCAAGGTCTATCCGGGGCACGGCCCGGCGACCACGATCGGCGAAGAGCGCGCGCTGAACCCCTTCTGGCCGCGATAGGGCGCGTTCGACCGACTATGGCGGCGTTCTCGCGCACCTGGAATTCCAAGAGCGGACTCGATCTCTACATTACCACCAACTCTCCCGGCGAAATCGCGGGGTGGGTCGCGCCGGTCGTGCGGGAGATCCGTCCGCGTGTGCACAATTGCCGCATCACGCTCGTCGTGCTCCCCTGCCAATATGCCAGCGGCGCGGAACTGTCCGTCGGGGCGGAGGCGGGGGTGGACCGTTGTATCCGCGTCGGGGAATTCGGAGCGATGCGCAAGCGGGAGGAGGAACGGGCCTGGGACGGCGCGAAGAAGCTGGTCCTGCATCTGGGCGGCGACCTGTTCTTTTCCGTTTGTCTCTCCCGCCGCCTGAAGGCTCCCCTCTGGGCGTACGCCTCCCGTCCCCGTTGGGGGCGGTTCGTCGATTTCTTCTTCGTGCCGGACAAGGGCGCGGCGCGCCGTTTCGCACTGCTGAACTTCCCCAAGGAACGGTATGAACGCATCGGCAACCTGATTCTGGACAGCGTCGTCCTCAAGGAGAGCGAGGCGGAGACGCGCGCCTTTCTGGATCTATCGCCGCGGGAGCCGCTGCTCTCCTTTCTCACGGGGAGCAGGCCGCTGGAATACAGCATCGCGACGCCGTTTTTCGCGCGCATCGCCTCCATGCTACTCGACCGCTTCCCCGACTATCGCGCCGTCTTCCCGCTCGCACCCACCGTCCGCGAGGACCTGTTGCAATCGATCCTGGTCGATGCGGGCATCGCCTGGAGGGGGGAATCCCGCGTCTATGCGATCGAGGTTGGGAAGGATCGCTGGGCCAGGGTTGTGCGGGACAGGACGCCGGAAGTCCTGAACTGCACCACGCTGGCGATTGCCGCGCCGGGAACGAACAACCTCCAGGCGGCGGCGCTCTATATCCCGCACATCATGGTGCTGCCCCTGGACCGCGCCGAGGAATATCCCCTGGACGGCATTCTCGGCGCGTTGCCGCTGTGGATTCCCGGTTTCAAAAAGATGAAAAAATCCTATATCCTTCGCCTGAACAGCCGTACGCCCTTCGTCAGCCTTCCGAACAAGATGGCGGGGAAACTGATCGCGCCGGAGCTGCGGGGTACGGTGACGGAGCAGGACGTCGTGGACGAGGCGGCGCGGCTGCTCGCCTCCCCGGAGCGTTTGCAGGAAATTTCGCGGGCCTTTTACGAACTGACGCACGAGCGCGGCGCGGCATCGCGGTTGGCCGAACGGGTGGCCGCGTTCGCCGCGGACGGACCGCAGGCATGAGCGTGCGGACGGTCGGCAGGAAGGAGACGATTGCGACATGAGCGATATCGAAGAGCGGATCCGAACGACGGCGCGGCAGACCGACGTCCTGATCGCCCGACTCGACACGTTGAGCGGCAGGATCGAAACGGCGCGGGAAAACGACAACGGCGAGCTCGTCGCCTATTACGAGGAGCAGTTTGCGGAGGCGTCCGCGGAGTTCATGGAGGGCGTGGAGAGCATTCTCGGCGATTGGTACGCCTTGCAGGGAAAATCCCGCCCACCGGCGGAGGAGGAAAACCTGACCCCGGAACAACTCGACGAAATCCACCGGAAGGTCGTCGATATCGTGCAGTCCGTCGTCGCGGAAAGCAGTGTGCCGCCGCAACGGGCCGAGCCCGAGGCACCCCCCCGGCGAACGGCGGAGGGCGACGGGCCGCGTCATAAGGTCGACGTTACAGGCTGACCGAAATCGACCCGGCGATGACGAGAAACACGCCGCCACGCTGCAAATTCGTCAGTTTTTCCTTGAAAATGATGCGCGAGAGGACGACGGTCATGAAGGGGCTGGAAGCGGTGATCGGCGTCACGGCCGAAACGGGCAGGACCTGGATGCAATATCCGTACAACAGGCCGGCGAACGTCAGCGCGACGATGCCGCCCCCGAGCAACGCCAACCAGGCGCGCAGCGGGACCCATCGGACCGGCCGGATGGCGTTGGGGAACCTGTACTCCTGGACGATGCGCGTACCCCAGACAAGGGCGAAGAAAACGACGCTGCGCAAAAAATAGCTCTCGACCGGCGTCCATTGTCCTTCCACCATGAGCATTTTGTTGAGCGGCATATTCGCTCCGCTGAGAAAGGCGGAGGCGGCGGCGAGGAGGATGCCCCGCATCGTCCGCTTTTTCTCGTCGCGATCCACGAGCGTGTATTCGGGCGGCTGCTTGTTCTTCCGCGCCGCGTCGTAGCGGATCAACAGAAGCCCGCCGATGATCATCAGAGTTCCGATCCAGACCATCGTGGTGATGCGCTCCCCCAGCAGCAGGATGGAAAACAGCGTGGTCACGAGCGGGTAGCCGCAGCTGATGGTGACCGCCAGGCTGGCCCCGATCATATCGATGGCGTAGACGTACAGTAAGTCGCCGAACAGGGTGGAGGAGCCCACGTTGACGATCAACCCCAGGAGAAGCCAGGGCGTCAGTTTCGGCCATGAGGCTGGGCGGACGTAGAGGAAGATGACGAGCATCGAGAGAAGAAAGGCGATCGAGCGAATGGCGGGAACTTCGTTGGGCGGGCAGCCTTCCTTCAGCCCCTTTTTCATCAGGATGGGGGAGATCGCCCAGAGCGCGGCGGTAAGCATGGACAGAAGAAATCCCCATAACGGCATGACGGCACCCCCAGACCTAACCGCCTATAGCGTACTCCGCCCGCCCTCCAAAATCAAACGAACCCGGCGAAATTTCCCAAAATGAAAGTTATCGCGATCCCGTTAACCGTGCGCGTGCCGCAATCGTAAGTGCGTTCGCTGGAATGCGGGGTTTTGTTCGCGCGAGATATCAAAATCCTCCTTTGGGGCCGATCAGGCGAAGCTTCGACATCCTGCGGATATGAAACGGTTTCACCTCGTTCTCGACGTGAGACACGGCGTGCAGGATGCGGCAATCGTCGTCCTGATCGAGGTGCCGTGGCGTGGCCGTGTGTATCCGGTACGATCCGTCCCCTGGCTCGATGTAGTCGAAGCGGATATCCGTTTTTTCTTCGATCGCCAGCTCCAACAGCGCGTCTTTCACCGCCGAGTAGGTTTTGCGGTTCCCCTGCGGGTCGATGCGGCCCAGCTCCCTGTTTCTATGGTATGCGGCATGACAGGAACTGCAGAGCGCCAGGAGGTTGTCGTCGGAATGGTTGGCGATGGGCACAATGTGATGGACATCGAGCGTGTGGTCGTGCGCTCCGCAGTCCTCGCAGCGGTATCCCGCGGTACGCAGGGCGCGTTTTTTGCGGACGCCCCAATCGGGCGGATAGGTCGGCCAATATGTATGGATCAGGGCGATTCCGCACAAAACGTGCGGGAAGGCTTCGAACAAACCGCGCGCTTCGTCCTCGCCCTTCAGCGCCGCCAACCTGTCGACAAGGCGGTTATAGCACGCCCGGTGAAAGGAGATGCCGTTCGAGGCCGTGTGATAGGGACTGGAAATCAATTCGCCGCCGCAGAAAAAACAGGTGGCGGTTCGGGAAAACTCGTTACCGAAATGCCACTGGTATGCGGGCGTGTCTTCGATCCACGCCAAATGTTCGTAGAAATCCACCACCGTCCACCCTCGCCCTCTTGAGGAGTTTTGCCTAGATGGCTTTAAAATCCTTGCTTAGTTCCCGCCAAACCGCGTAATGGACAATTCGCTTCGTACGAATCCGAGGAGGCGTAAAGCAGATTTTAGAGGGTATTCTGCGCGGTGTCCAGTTGGTGTAAAAAGGTGCAAAAATGAGCTGGTATATATCATGGTGCGAGGGAGGGGACT
>DAIRUD010000030.1:0-12093 GCA_036803565.1 Synergistaceae bacterium
CCCGGGGGGAGTTGCTCCTCCCCGGGCCCTTTTGTTTTTGCTCCGGCCCCGCCGTGGAATCGTGCCGGTCTCGTCTCCGCTCAGTTGCCGCCGCTCTGTCCTTGACGCAAGCCCAACTCCGGGCAATGCCGCTAAGATATATCAAGATGTCCGCCATCCGGCCGTTCTGTAACTGATATAATCCACTCACGATTTTAGGACGACGTTTTGCAAGCGCTCGCAAAACGCCAATATGCCTGCTTATCGCCGGAGTGTTCGGTGAAGCAAGGTATGGACGTGTATAGATCTCTTGTTTTGCACACGTACAGCGACATCACGAAACTCGATGAAGACGCACTTTGTTGTTTCCAAACATGTCCGATTTGGACATGTTGCGTGAATGATATACGCCCAAATCGGACATGTCAAGTGTTTTGAGGTGATTGTGTGAAAATGTTTACGGAACGTCTGCGGTTTTGCCGACAAGAAAAGAATCTGACGCAGAAACAAGTGGCGGAATTCCTTGGAATGACGATGCGCTCGTATCAAAGGTATGAGTTGGGGGACAGGAAACCGGATATCGAAAAATTGGTCGTCATTGCCGATTTCTTCAATGTTTCGGCGGATTATTTACTGGGACGCCTGGACGATCCCCAACGGGAATGAGCGGAGACAAGGAAACCTGCCCAATGTACATGGACAGGCCGACGGATTGTTTGCGCGCGTTCCAGAAATTCACTCCCCGCCGACGATGCCGCGCGCTTTCGGTTTGCAACCGATTTCCTCCAGTACTTTCGCGAGCGTTTCCAGGCCGTCGGCGATTGGCGTCGTGGCGGGCGGGAAGGCCGAATCGACGATGAAGACCGCCTCGGTCGTCTGCTCCGTGACGCAGGCGAGGCGCGTGTCGCGGTGGTTCCACAGCCAGCAGCAGACCTTCGACGCGTCGGCGTACACGACGTTGCGCGGGTCGACGGGGACGATTTCGCCGCCCGCGCCCAGCGGCAGAAACGCCTCTCCGGCGCGTCCGAAGCGCAGGGAGAGCGTACCGTCGATTTGCGCGGTGTCGTGCGCGCCCATGGCCAGAAAGGTCGCGACGGAGACGCAATTGTAGGCGTCCACGACGCTGGAGACGTTCCACAACCCCTGCCCCTTGACCACGCGCCGCACCAGTGCTTCCAGGGAACTGCGGTATTTGCTGGGTTTGACGCCCATCTCCCCGTAAACGGTCCGCCACATCGCGATGTCCGGCTGCTTCGCCAGGTTGTCCTCGTCGACGCCGCGTGCCGCGAGCAATGCCGCCAGCCCTTCCTTCGCCGTTTCCACCGCCGGATGCGACGCCGCGACGGCGACGTCGGCGAGCAACCAGCCGATGCGCGCCCGGGGGAACCGCTCCGCGATCTCCGGGGATATCTCTATTTTTTCGAATGCCATGCCCTCACCTCGCGGCACGACGATAACACGAGCGGACCGATGTCGCAAGCCGGGCAGAGACCACGTTTTGTCCGGGGCGGCAATGCGCAGTTTTTCGGTTTCGGGCGAATCGCCCCATGATATAATTGTTTCGTCGACGACCGGTTATTTTACAATCGATCCCTCTCTTTCAGGAGGTGCATGGATGCACGTAGACGACGACGCGCACGTTACCGGCATACCCCATGTCTATACCACTCTCTTTCTGATCATCCTCTGCGCCGCGCTCGCGACCTGGCTCGTGCCGGGAGGAGAGTTCGAGCGCGTACCGCGCGAGTCGGCCGGATATGTCATCACCCCCGATACCTTTCGCTCCATCCCCGCGATTCCGGCGGGGCCGATGCGGACGCTTTCGACGGTTTACCGGGGAATGCTGACCGCAGCGGACACGGTCTTCTTCGTCTTCATCGCCTTCGCCTCCATCGCCGTCATGGTCTCCACCGGGGCGTTTCACGGCCTGATCGCCTGGCTGATCAGCCTTTTCCGGGGTCGCGCCAGGATTCTCATCATTCCCCTGTTCATCTCGCTGATCGGGTTCGCCTCCTCCACGATGGCGGTCTTCGAGGAGCTCTTTCCCTTCGTCCCTCTGTTCGTGGCGGCGTCGATCGCGCTGGGTTACGACGCCATCGTGGGCATGTCGATCGTCGCGCTGGGCCTGGGCTTGGGTTACTCCGGAGCCTTTCTGAACCCCTTCACCGTCGGCATCGCGCAGAATCTCGCCGGGCTGGCGCCCTTTTCCGGCGCGGGTTACCGGATTTTCTGCCACGTCGTCTCGGTGACCGCGGCCTCCGGCTATGTGATGATCTATGCCGCGCGGGTGGCCCGCCACCCCGAGGCGAGCCTGCTGTTCGGGCGCAAGCGCCGCAACCAGCATCTGGACGAGAAGATCTTCGAGCAGCACGCGATGCAGCCGCGCCATATCGTCGTGCTCGGCATCATGCTGGGCGGCATCGCGGCCATCATCTGGGGGGTGTCGTGCGCGGCCTGGCGCTTCGAGCAGCTTTCCGCCGTGTACCTCTGCATGGGGATCCTCTCCGGCCTGGTGATGGGATGGTCGCCGGACAAGATCGCGCACCGCTGGGCCGAGGCGGCGTCGGAGATCACGTCGACATGCCTGAAGATCGCCATGGCCAAGGGGGTTATCCTCATCCTCGCCGATGCGCATATCCTGGATACCCTCATCTACTGGATCTCCAGGCCCCTGTTGTACCTGCCGCGCTGGGCGGCGGCCGAGGCGATGCTGGCCGTGCAGACGCTGATCAATTTCTTCGTGCCGTCGGGAGCCGGACAGGCCGTGGTGAGCATGCCGATCATGGTGCCGCTCGCCGACGTCCTCGGCATATCGCGGCAGACAACGGTGCTGGCCTTTCAGTTCGGGGACGGCCTCTCCAACGTCCTGTGGCTGACCGGCTCCATGCCGATCCTCTGCAAGTTCGCGAGGGTACCGCCGCGAAAGTGGTTGCGCTGGTTTCTGCCCCTCTTCGGCTTGTTGTTCTTTCTGCAAATGCTTTGCATCGCCGGGGCGTTGGCGATCGACTACTGACCGCCCGGCCGTTCCTTGTCCGCCCGGCGCGCGCGATTCGCGGAATCCCGCTTGCGCAAAAGGACGAACGGGTGCAGAATTGAAAGGACGTAACAAAACGGCAAGGAGGGGTGTCTCATGAAATCGAGTGCCAGAAACCAATACGACGGGACGGTTTTGAACGTCCACCACGGCGCGGTGAACGACGAGGTGGAGATCGTTTTGGACGGCGGCAATACCAGGATCACCTCCGTGGTCACGAGTACGAGCGTGAGAACTCTGGGGTTGGAATCCGGTAAAAAGGTCGTCGTGCTGATCAAGGCCCCCTGGGTCATCCTCGTGACGGACGCCAAGGGCGTTCGCTTCTCGGCGCGCAACCAGCTCACCGGCACGATCGTCGCCGTCAAGGACGGTGCGGTGAACGCGGAAGTCGACCTGCGCCTGGAGGGCGGCGAGGCGATGACGGTGATCGTCACCGAGGGCTCCGTGAAAAATCTCGGGCTGGCGCCGGGGCAGAGCGTGACCGCCCTGGTCAAGGCGTCCCACGTGATCCTCGGCGTGCGGGAATAGCGGCGCCCCGTACGCCAAGCGGTGAAAAGCGCCCGGCCGCAAGCCGCGGCGCTTTTTGTTTGCAGAGCAGTGTCATAAACTTGAGCTTATTATTTGCAGGGGTGTCGAGATGCCACGTCATATCTTTGCCTCGTTCTTTGTTCTGATTTTGTGTTGCCTGCTGCTTGTGCCCCACCCCGATGAACCTACGACAGGCGGCTTGTCCGGCGACGTGGCGGGCAATGTGGGTGAGAAGGGTGAATCCGCCTGCTTTGTGCTCGCTGGGCGCACTCTTCCGCCCTACGAAGCATTCGAGGAAAACGTTCCCTATGGCGAAGCATTGCACCGTGCCGCAGCTTTTGTCATGGAAAGCCTTTCTTTTGAACATCTTGTAGAAGAAAACCTTTCGCTTCTTGTGCAGAAGAAACGAGCACATGAGGGGGGATTTTATTCCGTTTCGTTTGCTGAAAAAACCGACGAGGGATTCACGATATTGGAACGATACGAGGTATCCAGTAACTTTGACAGGATTTTCCAGAACAATTTGCACGGTTTAGATTTTGAGATCTGGCCCGAACAGGGGCTCGACCGTGTGCTCATAGGAGAAAAGATTCTTTCTCTAGATATACCATTAGAAGAACTTCCCGCTGTATTCCCGGTACAAAATGCGAAGAGAAGTCGATTCTGGGTTCGAAGAAATGGGGTGGTCAAAAAATACGAGGGGGATTATTTTCTCGATAAGGACGTTGAGATCAGTGCGACGAATATAGATTGGGACCAACGCGCGTTTTTGCCCGGGGAACGGAGAGTAAGTTATGTCGAATCCTCATCCGCTATATGCAGGACGGAAAAAGGTGTCGGTGTAGGAAGTACGAAGGAAGATGTGCTGTTTCACTACGGTCCACCCGCCAGCGATCGTTATGGCTTGATGGTATATAAGGAGAGGTCTCTTCGCAATCGTGGCGAACGCCCCTCCGCTTGCTTGGCGTTTTCGATAGATGCGGGGCGGGTGGAGAGGTTGATGATGTACGCCCTCCCCGAGGGGATGCTCCCTGTTTTTGCTGGTGAACGGCCGTTGTGGGGAACGAAAGAGTGGACGGTAGAAAAGAATACTGGGAAAGCATTATCTCTGCCGCTTTTCCAGTGGGGTGACACGTTGCGCATCGTTGGCGATCCATTGGAGCGCTCCGATTGGCCTCGGTTGAATACGGAGGCGATTGCCTGCTTTGCCCTGCGGTTTGAAAACAGGCAACGTGATATACCCGATGCGGCTTTTTACTGTAACAGCAAAATCCTGTCCATCGAAGGGCGGGGCGTGCGGAATATAGGAAAATCCGCGTTCAACAGGGCGTCTTCGCTTGTGGAAGTTTCGTTCCCGCGTGTGGAACAGATTGGCAATCGGGCGTTTTCCGACTGTGCCGGATTGTGGGAGATCGATGTCCCGCAAATCGTTTCTATCGGCGAGCGCGCATTTTCGGGATGTTATCGGCTGACCTCGATGCGCTTGCCTGCCTCGCTGCGGCGCATCGCACATAACGCATTCGAGGGTTGCTCCAGCCTGGATGGATTTTTCATGGACAGTAAAAATCGTTATTACAGGAGTGATGGCGGGGTTCTTGTCGACATTCGTAACGAGCGTGTGGCATGTTTCCCAGAGGGCATGGAAGAAGCAGATTCGACAATCGCCAAAGAGCTCTCCTTTTTGCCGTCGGTAGGCTGGTATTCGAAAGGAAAGCCTGCTTCGGCCGATATGGGAGTTTACGGTTTGTCCGGTGATACATATTATGTATTACAAGAAGAAGATTGGCCGGTTCGGAAAAAGCGGGAAATCTGCCGTGTCCGTTTGCTTGGGTGGGACGAGTACGATGAGGGCTGGAACAGCGAAATTCTCTTGGAGGTCGTTCCTCGGAAGGGTAAGGCGTTTTTGCTTCATGTGCCTTCGGTCGGGGGGTACCGGGAATATATGGAATTGGAGAAATTCGTCAGCCCGTCGCGAAGAGAGATTTTTCTGTTTTCGGATTCCGGGGGATCCGCTGGGTATATTGATTTTGTCGTCGTCGCGGTAGAGGGTGAAAAGGTACGCACGGTATTTCCATATCCGGAAGATCTCCAACAATTTTTCCCGATGGAAGGAGAGTTTTTCGACGGTTACCGGGCGCGGATTCGTTTTCCCGTGCAGAATCAGGAGTATTTTTTGGATTTTTCCGAGCGCAAGGGGTATTTTAGTGCGCTGTATGACGAAGAGGGGAAACTCGATTGGAGCCTGGTTCCTCAGGACGAAGGGCACATTAAGATGATAACGCCGGCGGATGTGGACGGAGACGGGCTTTCCGAGCTAGTTGCCGTTGTTCCGCATTATGGGGATTACAAGCGCTATTATTTTGGCGACAGTATCATCGTGTTTAAATATCATAGTAGTGGCTGGAAACGAATCCACAACTGGTTCGCACCCGCTCCGGGTATCCGCATCATTCTGGACGAAGCGCCGGAAGAATCGTCCGGGGACGTGCGGAGCTTGCGGGAAGGGGATGGGTGTCGGTGAATTTTCCGCCGATTGTCAGGGCTCTAGGGAGCCGCAATTACCGGCTTTTTTTCTCCGCGCAGGCGGTGTCGCAGACGGGGCTCTGGATGCAGCGGCTGGCCATGGGGTGGCTCGTCTATCGCCTGACGGATTCCCCGCGGGCGCTGGGGATCATCGATTTCTTCGCGTCCTTTCCGACCGTGCTCCTGATTCCGCTGACCAGTTTCATCCTGCCGCGGGTGGAGCTGCGCTCCGTGCTGCTGCTCACGCAGGCGCTTCTGATGGGCTGCGCCGCGTTGATCGGCGGGCTGACGCTGAGCGGGCACGTGACCTATCTGTGGCTGGGCGGCATCGCCCTCCTCATGGGGGTGATCAACGCCTTCGACATGCCGATCCGCCAGTCCATGGTGGTGTACATGGTCGACCGCAAGGAGGACGTCCCCAACGCCGTCGCCCTCAACTCCTCGATGTTCAACGTCGCCCGCCTGATCGGCCCGACCATCGCGGGGATGGCCATCCATCGGGTGGGCGAGGGGATCTGTTTTCTGCTCAACGCCGCCGCCTACAGCTCGACCATCGTGGCGGTCAAGGCCATGCGCCTGACCAGGTCGACGGTGGCCGACGACTCCAAGGGCGGAGGCGGTCTGCGCAACATCGCCGGGACGTTCGCCATGATGAAGGCCTTTCCGCCCCTGGCCCATATTCTGCTGCTCGTGACGGCCATCGCCGTCTTCGGCGTGCCCTACCTGGCATTGATGCCGGCGATGGCCAAGACGGTGCTCGGCGGCACGTCGCGCACCATGGGACTGCTCCTCATGTCCGTAGGGGGCGGCGCGCTGGCCGGGTCGCTGGTGATGGCGGCCCGCAAGTCGCCCGTCGGCCTGGATCGTTGGGCGATCCGCTGCTCCATCTCCTTCGGCGCGGCGGTCGCGCTCTTCGCGCTTTCGCGCCACGTGCTGCTCTCCATGCTGCTGTTGGTGTTCGTCGGTTTCTTCATGGTCTCGACGACGATCTCCTGCAACACGTTTCTCCAGACCTTCGTGGACGACGCGCACCGCAGCTCCATGATGTCGCTCTACGTCGCGGCGATCACCGGCATCGCCCCCATCGGCAGCATCATCGTCGGGCAGATGGGCGAGATGATCGGAACGGCGGGGGCGCTCTGTGCGAGCGGGCTCGTCTGCGTCATCTTCTCCCTCGCTTTTTCCATGCGCCTGAACCGCTACCGCCACGCGATTCTGCGCACGCTCCGCGCCAAGGGGTTCTCCCTGAAAGAGGGAAGAAAATGGGAGTGGTAAACGTTTTCCCTTCGCGCGACTGGTTGTATAATTTCTCGACGCGATGTCGCCGCAGCGGCTGGACGGCAGCGGCGAACGTCGGCGGACGGTGTACGACGGTTTTCGATACGCCCCCCCGGCCGCGTCGGACGAAGGAGGAATGAGGAATGAACGCAGCGTTTCCCGTGCTCAAGATCGAGGATTTCGTCCTGCGGGAACTGACGGACGAGGATCTCGAGGCGATCAGCTCGATCTGGGGGAGTCCGCAGGTGACGGAGAAGATGAGCAGCGGTCCTTTGTCGCACGAGGACTCGGTCCAGATGCTGTACGTCCTGAAATCGCTCTGGAAAAACGACGCCGGTATCCGCTGGGGCGTGGAGCACGACGGCCGCCTGATCGGCACCTGCGGTTTCCACAACATCAAGAAGAGCGTGCGCCGCGGGGAGCTCGGCTACGAGCTGGATTACGCCTATTGGGGGAAGGGCTATATGAGAAAGGCCCTGCGCCCCGTGCTGGACTACGGGTTCAACATCATGCGCTTCGAGCGCATCGAGGCGTTTCTCAACGTCGACAACGACCGCTCCGCGGGGTTGCTGAAAAAACTCGGCTTCGTGCACGAGGGTACCCTGCGGGACTATGCGCGGACGCCCAAGGGGCTGATCGACCAAAACGTCTTTTCCCTGCTCAAGCGCGACTGGCGCGAGATGCAGTAGGCGGTCGCATGCGGGACTTTCTGAGCGAGGCGGAGCGTTTTGCCGACTGGCTTTCGCAGTTGCGGCGGGAGATACACCGGCACCCGGAGCTCGGCTACGAGGAGGAGCGGACGGCGCGCCTCGTCGAGACGTGCCTCGACGATTGCGGCATCCCGCATGAACGGATCGTCGGCACCGGCGTCGTGGGGGTATTGCGCGGCGCGGCGGAAGCCGCGGCCCCGCGATGCGTGGGGCTGCGGGCGGATATGGATGCGCTGCCGATCCGCGACGCGAAAGAGGGACCGCTGCGCTCGCTGGAGGATGGAATCATGCACGCCTGCGGACATGACGCGCACATGACCTGCCTGCTCGGCGCGGCGCGCCTGCTCGCCGCGCACCGGGGGGAGCTGCGCGGTACGGTGAAGTTCCTGTTCCAGCCCGGCGAGGAGACGGATATCGGCGGGGCGAGGCCGATGATCGAGGCCGGCGCCCTGGAGAACCCCAACGTGGACGTGCTCTTCGGCCTGCACGTCGACCCCGCCTGCCGGGCCGGGGCGATCCGCGTCGTGAACGGCTACATGCAGGCCGCGAGCGACATGTTCGACGTCGAGGTGGCGGGCAGGGGGGCGCACGGCGCGTATCCCCACCTGTCGGCCGACCCGCTCTACGCGGCCTGCCAGTGCGTGTCGGCGTTGCAGTCGGTCGTCGCGCGCAACCTGGCGCCGCTCTCGCCCGCCGTGCTCACGGTGGGGACGCTCCATGCCGGGACGGCGCGCAACGTCATCCCGTCGTCCGCGTCCTTCTCCGGGATCATCCGCACGCTCGAACCGTCGGCGCGCGCGGAGGCCGTGCGGCGCTTCCGCGAGATCGTCGAGGGGACCTGCGCCGCCCTCGGCACGGAAGCGCGCGTCGAGATGAAGGCGGGGTATCCGATGCTGAAGAACGACGAACGGATCGCGGATTTCCTTCGTGCGGTCGCCTGCGAGACGATCGGCGCGGAGAACGTCCTGGAGGGTACGCCCTCCCTCGGCGTGGAGGACTTCGCCTACTTCGCCGAGCTGCGACCCAGCTGCTTTTTCAACCTCGGCGTCGGCAACGAGGCGCGCGGCATCGTCCATCCTCTGCACTCGGACCGGTTCGACCTGGACGAGGGCGCCTTGCCGATCGGCGCGGCCCTGCTCGCGGGCGCCGCCATCGATTTCCTCGCCAGCGCGTAGAGAGACGATGATGCGCCCCGGGCCGGGATCTTCGTCGAAAGCCGCCGCGCGTGGACCGCATGTCCGCCGGATGGGGCGCGCGTCCGCATAGAGCCCGCGATGCTGGATTATATATTGAAAAACAAGGTGAAATATGCGACGCTTGTGGAGCAGCACCTCTCGCTCTCGTTGACGGCATTGGCGCTGTGCGCGTGCGTCGGGATGGTGCTCGGCGCGCTCTGTTACCGGAGCCGCACCTTCAACGGGATCGCCACGGGCGTCGCCAGCGCACTGCGGGTCGTGCCCTCCATCGCGACGATGCTGATCCTGATGCCCTGGATGGGCACCGGGTTTCTGCCGGCCGTCACGGCGCTGACGATTCTCGGCCTGCCGCCGGTCGTCGTCAATACCGCGCTCGCCCTGCGCGCCATCGATCCGCTGATCCTGGACGCGGCCTATGCCTGCGGCATGGACGGGCGGCGGGTCTTTTTCCGCGTCCGCCTGCCCCTTGCCGCGCCCATGATCCTGACGGGGCTGCGCCTCTCGGCGCTCAGCGTGGCGGCGGGGGCGATCCTGGCCGCCTACATCGGCGCGGGCGGTTTGGGCGAGTTGATCCTGTCGGGGTTGTCGCAGTTCCGCACGGATATGTTGTTGGCGGGGGCGGTGACCACGATGGCGATTTCCCTCTCCCTGGAGGGGTTTTTCCAGGGGCTGTACCGCTTTTTTACACGGCATCGAAACCCCGCCGATTAGGCGGAATATCAAATTCAACTGGAGGAGATCGTAGATGGTGCAAATGAGAAGGGCGGCCCTCGCCGCCATGTTGGTCCTGCTGGTCTGTCTGGTTGCGTTCGGCGCGTTCGCGGCGGACGGCAAACCGAAGGTTGTCGTCGGCTCCAAGGATTTTACCGAGAGCATTCTCATCAGCGAAATTTTCGCACAGGCGCTGGAGGCGCGCGGGTTCACCGTGGACCGCAAGCAGGCGCTGGGAGGGACCGCGATCATCCAGGCGGCGATGAAGGCCGGGCAGGTCAACCTCTACCCCGAGTACACCTCGACGGCCCTGATCACCGTCCTCGGTGAGGCCCCGGAGTTCGATCCGGCGGCGGCGTACGAAAAGGTGAAGAGGGGGTATGCGGAGCGGTTCGACTTCGTCCTGCTCGACATGGCGGCGTTGAACAACTCGCAGGGCCTGGCGATCACCAAGGAGGCCGCCGACAAATACGGCGTGAAGACGCTGACCGATCTCTCCCAGGCCGCACCGAACCTGCGACTCTGCGCCACGCCGGAGTTCGAGGAGCGGGACGACGGGCTGGCGGGCCTGAAGAAGCGGCTGGGCGGCTTCGCGTTCGCCAGCGTCAAGGTCTTCGACAAGGGGATCAAGTACGAGGTGCTGCGCAAAGGGCAGGCGGACGTGAACGTCTGCTTCACGACGGACGCGCATCTCTCCAAGGGCGACATCGTCGCTGTGCGGGACGACATCGCCTTCTGGCCCCCCTACAACCTCGTCCCGATCGTGCGCGGGGACGTCCTGAAGGCGGCCCCGGAGATCGCGGAGACGATCAACCCCATCGTCGCGGCGCTCGACAGCGCCACGATGCAGAAGCTCAATGCGGCCGTCGACCTGGAGCAGAAGGAGTATCGCGAAGTCGCGGCGGCCTTCCTCAAGGAGAAGGGGCTCGCGAAATAGTTGAACGCGATCGAGTTCCACGACGTGGCAATGCATTACGGCACGGAGGCCGCGCTCTCCGGGGTCTCCATGGAGATCCCGGAGGGCGCGTTCGTCGTGCTGATGGGGGCCTCCGGCTCCGGTAAGACGACGCTGCTGCGCACGATCAACCGCCTGATCGCCCCCTCCTCCGGCAAGGTGCTCTTCTTCGGCGAGGATACGGCGGCGATGGATCCGATCGAGCTGCGGAAAAAGATCGGGTATGTGCTCCAGAGCGCGGCCTTGTTCCCCCATCGCACGGTCGGCGGGAACATCGCGACCGTTCCGGAGATCCTGGGCTGGGAGCGGACGCGGATCGCGGCCCGCGTGGACGAGCTGTTGGAGCTCATGGGCCTCGATCCTGCCGAATATCGCGGGCGCTATCCGTCGCAGCTTTCCGGCGGCCAGCAGCAGCGGGTGGGAATCGCACGCGCCATGGCCGGGCGTCCGGCGGTACTGCTGATGGACGAACCGTTCGGCGCGCTCGACGCGATCATCCGCGCGCGCCTGCAGGACGACCTCCTGCGGATGCACCGCCGAGAGGGCACGACCGTGGTCTTCGTCACGCACGATCTCGACGAGGCGTTCCGCCTCGGCGACCGCGTCGCCGTCATGAACGAGGGCCTGTTGTTGCAGTACGGCACGCCGGTCGAGTTGATCCGTTTGCCCGCTTCCGATTACGTGCGCGAGCTGCTGGGGTTCCTCAGCGTCGAGGCCATCCGCCGCGCCGAGGAGCGCGGGGCGGCGGAGGAGCGCCGGGCGCGGTGATCGCCTATCTGACGAAATACTACGCCCATATGTTGCGGGCGCTGTGCGGGCACGCCGAGCTGCTGGGCCTGACGCTGGCGCTGGGGCTGGCCGTCTCCGTCGCGCTCTCCTTTCTGATCTACCGTTTTCGGCGGCTGACGGCGCCGGTGCTGGTCCTGCTGGAGGTTCTCTACACCATCCCTTCGCTGGCCTTTTTCGCCCTGCTCATCCCCCTGACCGGCCTCGGCACGCCGACGGCCGTCATCGTGCTGGCCTCCTATTCGCTCTTCTTCCTGGTGCGCAACTTCCTGGAGGGACTGCGCGGCATCGACCCGGCGATCGTCGAGGCGGGCCGCGCCATGGGCTACAGCCCCGGCGCGCTCTTTCTCCGCATCGAACTGCCGCTGGCGATGCCCGCCGTCGTGGCGGGCA
>DAIRUD010000031.1:0-11993 GCA_036803565.1 Synergistaceae bacterium
TCCGCCCCCGCCCGGACGCACGTCGGCCCGCTGACGCGTTTATTTCGCCATATCGTACTTGGCCTTCAGCTCGTTCCACTTCGCCGAAGCCATGAGCTTCTTCAGCCCCTCGTTGATCGTGTTCTGGAGGTCCTTATCCTCCTTGCGCATGGCGATGGCGTACTCCTCGCCCGTCTTGATGGTGCCGACGACCTTCATCGGCTTGCCCTTGATGACGTTGAGGACGATCATGTCGTCCATCATGGCGGCGTCCACGCGGCCGATCTCCAGATCCTTGGCGGCGATGGGGAAGTTCTCGTACAGGCGGAGGTTGTCCTTGGGCAGGAGGCCCTTTTTCACCATGTTGTCCTCGAGCCAGTGCGCCGCCGTGCAGCCGCGCTGCGTGCCGATGACGACCTTGCCCGCGAGGATATCGGCCATCGTCAGCTCCGAGTCCGCCTTGACGGCGACCGCCTGGTCGATCTCCCAGTAGACGATGGAGAAGTCGACGACCTTGCGGCGCTCCGCCGAGGCCGTCATGCCGGAGTAGACCATGTCGATCTTCTTGGCCAGCAGCGCCGGGATGATGCCGTCCCAAGCCGTCGGCTGGATCTCCACTTCGAAGCCCATCTCCTGCGCGATCCACTGGATCGACTCCACGTCGAAGCCGGTCGGCTTCCCGTCCGCGCCCATGAAGCTGTAGGGCGGATAGTCGCCGTCGATGCCGACGACGTACTTCGGCGCGGCGAACGCCGCGGAAGCGAGCAGGACGAAGGCAAGGCACAGACAAATGCGCACAGCGGTCTTGAATCTCATACGAAAACCCCCTCAATCTGATGTCCTGTTAAAGCGGTAGCATTATAGCAGACCCGCCCGGGCGGGGCAACGTCCCCCCACGCGCAAAGCGGGCGGACTCTTCGCCCGCCCGCTTCCGCCGCACCGGGCGACGGAACCTCAATCCGGCTCCCGCAAAAGCTCCACCCGCTCCACAGGATCGTCCGGGGCGTCCTCGGAATCGTCGCCGCCGTCGTCCTCCGCGCCGTCCGCCCCGTCTTCTTCGGGATCTTCGCGCCGGGTCGCGTCGTCGGCCGGTCCGCTCGGCGCCTCGTCGGCGGGCGCGTCCTCCTCTTCGAGCTGTTCGCCCTCGACCTTGATCAGCCTGTGGATCAGCCCGTCGACATAGTAATTGGTACGAATGATGCGCATGGAGCCTTCCTTCATCTTCTCCTCGCGAATCTCGCTCTTGAGCTTGTCGTTGATCAGGTCCTCGATGTTGCCGCCGCGCGCGCGCTTGATCTGCTCCTCCAGCGCCTCCTGCCCGCGGATCTCCAGCACGATCTGGTCGTTCGTCTCCTTGGCGTCGATCTCCTTCAACAGGATCGGCAGGCTGCTGATGCTGCGCCAGCCCGCCTCCATGTACTCGGCGTTCTCCTCGGCGATGCCGCCGCCGCGCACGAGCAGCTCGCAGATGCCGGTCACGTTCTTGGGCACGACCAGCGAGTACGTCCGCGTGAAGGGCGCCTTGCGCCAGGGGCGCAGCGTGATGTCGAAGGAGACGCGCTCGCCGGGCCGCAGGGACTCGTTGGCGATGACCACGTCCTCGACGTAGAGCACGCGCGGTTCCTGCGTCATCTCGACGTCGACGCGGATGCCGAAGGGCCGCAGCTCCTGGAACTGGTTCACGGCGAAAACCTGCGTCAGCAGGTTGAACTCCTTCAGCATCTCCTGGATGACGTCGCGCTCGGAGACGAAGACGTTCGTGCGCTTCCAGCCGTCCGGCATGGCGCTCCCGGCGAAGGTCGCCGTGACCTTGGCGGAGCCGCCGCCGCGCCGCCCCCACAGGTCCTCCACGCAACCGGCGATGGCCATGCCCGCCAAATTGGCGATCTGGAACTTGTCGTGCACCATCTGGAAACGGCGTTGGGCGGAACGGCCCGCGTCCACGTCCTTGAAGTCGACGGTGCAGCTGGCCGCCGGGGCGAAGACGCCGATGCGCCCGCCGATGCCCTGCGGCCGATCCTGCGTCACGATGCCGATGATATCGCCCGTCGTGCCCAGCTTGAAGGGGCTTTGCAGGCTGGGCACGACCTTGGCGATGTCCGCCTCCATCAGGGCGGCGGTCGTCGTGCCCAGCCCCATGAAGGGATGGGCGAAGGCGACGATGCGCCCGTCCTTGGCCACGGCGGAGAGCGTGCCGATCGCGCCCACCTCGACGTCGCCCCACACGAGCGCGACGCCGACTGCCATGCCGGGCTTCACGGCCGCGTCGTACTTCACGCGCTGCTCGCGATTGCCCGCGCTCCCGCCGAGGGGCACGACCTCCCTGCCGAGCGCCTTGCCGATCTCGCCCGCCATCCGCTGCGAAACGCCGTTGACGAAGAGGGCGCCGGACAGCTCCGGCGGCAGCGAGGCGACCGCGTCGCCCGACACGGCGTCGCCGCTGGTCACGTCGGCGGACTTCGGCCGGAAGAGCGGGTGCTCCTCCTCACGCTCCGTGCCGGGCGGCCCCTCGGGGATCAGCGGCGGCAGCTCGAACGAGGGAATGTCCTCCGGGTAGTTCCAGACCTCGATCAGGTCCTCGATCGGCGTGACCAGCCCGAGATCGTGGCGGCTGAAGTTCCAGCCGTAGCCGATGGCGCCGACCAGCTTGCCGCCGATGTAGAAGGGAGAACCGCTCATCCCCGAGGCGATGCCGCCGGTCTCCCGGATCACCGGGCCGCCGACGCGGATCATGATCAGGTTGCGCGGGCTTCCCTGCCGGGGGATGATCTCCACGATCTCCGCCGGAAAGCGGACGATCTTCGTCCCCCTGACGACGGTCAGACACTCCCCGCGCATTCCCGGCCGCAGTTTCGCTACGGGGAGGATCGGATCGGTCGGCACGAAGGGCGGAAAGGTCTTCGCCGCGGCCGCGGCCTCCCCCGCGAGAAGCGCGAGCAGGAGCAGAACGCCCAGGAGCGCGAGCCCCCCGGCGAAGACGGGTCTGTGCGCACGTTCGGTACCTTTCATGGCGGTCATTCCTCCTCCTCCGTTTCCGGCCCCGACGTCGCGCCGACCGTCTGCCCCGTCTTGTAGAAGCGCAAGTAGGCGAGCATGAGATCGTCCAGATCGCCGTCCAGAACGGCGTTGACGTTCCCCACCTCGCATCCCGAGCGATGGTCCTTGACGAGCTGAAAGGGTTGCAGCGTGTAGGAGCGGATCTGGCTGCCCCAGGCGATGACGCGCTTCTCGCCCTGCAGCGACTCGATCTGTTCGCGCCGCTCGCGCACGGTACGCTCGTAGAGGCGCGCCCGCAGGACCTGCATGGCGTTGGCGCGGTTCATGTGCTGGGACCGCTCGACCTGGCAGCTGACGACGATGCCCGACGGGATGTGCGTGATGCGGATCGCCGAATCGGTCATGTTGACGTGCTGCCCGCCCGCCCCGCTCGAACGGAAGGTGTCCACCTTCAGGTCCTCCGGCCGGATCTCCACCTCGATGCTGTCCGGCAGGATGGGCAGCACCTCGACCGACGAAAAACTGGTGTGTCGCCGCTTGGCCGAGTCGAAGGGCGAGATGCGGACGAGCCGGTGCACCCCCTGCTCCCCCTTGAGGTAGCCGTAGGCGAACTCGCCCCGCACCTCGAAGGTGACGCTCTTGATGCCCGCCTCCTGATCGCGCAGCTCGTCGAGGATGCGCACGTCGAAACCGCGCCCCTCCGCCCAGCGCAGGTACATGCGGTAGAGCATCTCGCACCAGTCCTGCGAATCCAGCCCGCCCGCCCCGGCGTGCACCGTGACGATGGCCGCGGAAACGTCGTGCTCCTCGTCGAGCAGGACGTAGATCTGCTGCGCCTCCACCGACTTGCCGAGGGCGTCGGCGCGGCCGTAGAATTCCTCCAGAAGCTCCGCGTCGTCCGCCTCGCCGAGCATCTCGGCGAGGGTGTCCAGCTCGCCCAGCTCGTCTTCGACGGCCCGCCACTTATCCAGGCGCGCCTGCACGGCGGCCAGGTCGCGCGCCGTGTCGCGGGCGTCCTCCCGGTCCCAGAACCCGGGCTCCAATGTGCGCTCGGTTAATGCCGCCGCTCGTTTTTCCAGTCCCGGCAGGTCAAAGACTGTCACGCAGCTCGTCGATCGACGAACGCAGGTTAGACATGACCGTGGTGATTGGCAAATGGATCATCGCTACCCCTCCTCAGGTGGAACCCGTAATGGTGAAACTCGCGCGAATCGCGGAGTACGGCGAAATCGCCGCCAAGCCCCCGGTCGCACCGGTCAACCGCTTCATTATATACGGAAACGGGGGCTCCCGCGTTCGCGGAGCGCCCCCTTCTCCTCCGTTTTCGCCCGCACGCGGGCATATTTCTCAGCCAAACCCCGCCTCCGGCATCAACACATGCCGGGAAAGCGTCGCTGCCGATTCCAGTGCCCGAAGGCGACATTCCGATGCGCGCTACCCCTCCAGCACCGTCGCCAGATCGGCGACCAGGTCCTGCGGGTCTTCCAACCCGATGCTCAGGCGGATCATGCCCTCGCCGATGCCCGCCGCCGCGCGCTCCGCGGCGGTGAGTTGGGCGTGCGTCGTGGAGGCCGAGTGGATGGCCATGGAGCGGCTGTCGCCGACGTTGGCGACCGTGGCGAAGAGCTTCGCTTCGTTGAGGAAGCGGACGCCCGCCTCGTAGCCGCCCTTCAGCTCGCAGGCCATCATCCCCGCCGCGCCGTCCGGCAGGTAGCGCCGCGCCAGGTCGAACTGCGGATGCGAGGGCAATCCCGGATAGGAGACCGAGGCCACCGCCGGATGGGACTCCAGGAACTCCGCCACGATCTGCGCGCTGCGGCTGTGCCGCTCGATGCGCAGGGGCAGCGTGGAGAGGGATTGGCGCAGCAGGTACGCCTCGAAGGGCGACATGCAGCCGCCGATGTCGCGCAACGTCGCCAGCCGGATCTTGGCCGCCAGCGCGGCGTTGCCGAACCGCTCGGTGAAAACGACGCCGTGGTAGGCCGGGTCGGGCGCGTTGAAGGCGCTCCAGCGCGGGTCGCCCGTCCAATCGAAGTTGCCGGAATCGACGACGACCCCGGCGACCACGTTGCCGAACCCGGAGATGTACTTCGTGGCCGAGTGGACGACGACGTCGGCGCCCCAGCGGATGGGGTTGCAGACGACCGGCGAGAAGGTATTGTCCACGACGAACGGCACCCCCGCCCGGTGCGCCAGGTCCGCCAGCGTCTCCAGCGGCGCGACGTTCATCGCCGGATTGCCGATCGCCTCGCAGACGACGGCCCGCGTCCGCTCGTTGATCGCCGTCTGCACGTTGCACGGATGGTTGACGTCGACGAAGTCCACATCGACGCCGAAGCGCGTGAAGACGTTCTTCAGCAGCGTCAGCGTCCCGCCGTAGGAGGTCGTCGAGACGACGATGTGATCCCCGGCCGAGGCCAGCGCCGCGATCAACTGCGTGAAGGCCGCCTGCCCCGAGGACGCGGCGACCGCCGCCACGCCGCCCTCGACGTCGGCGATCGCCTCCTCGAACGCCGCCACGGTCGGGTTGCCCAACCGGCTGTAGATGAAGCCCGGCTCGTCCAGCGCAAAGACGTCGGCCGCGTGGGCGGCGTCGCGAAACTCGTACCCCGCCGTCAGATAGATCGGAAGGCTGAACGCGCGGGTCGTCGGATCGCTCCGCCAGCCAGCGTGCAGCGCCCTTGTGGAGATGCCGTACCCCTTGCCCTTTCCCTCGCTCATCGCACCCGCCTCCTGTCCGAATCGTAAAATTCTACGGAAGTTACCGGGCCGCGTCAAGCGCGGACATGAGGACCTGCGATTCGCCCGGGAAAATGTTTTCCCTGCGAATCTTTGTCGTCTACGACAAACCCCGGATCGTTCATATCGTCGCCGGCGATGGTTCATTCCATTTTTAGATCAAATCAATGATTTCAAGTGGGCAATTCGTGTATACTGTCGCTAACATGGACGGGAGCGTGATGCGTATGGGTTCGTTGGAAACGATCGGGCAGGTTTTTCAGGAAAAGGGCATATCCGGGAAGTGCGAACTCTGCGGCGGCATGGAGTGGAGCATCAACACCAACCTGGACCACCTCGCCTTCCTCAAGAAATCGCCGGACAGCGACGCGGTGGAGAGCATCAACCCGCTGCCCGTGGTCGTCTTCATCTGCGACAAGTGCGGCAACATGCGCATGTTCGCCAAGCACGTGCTGGGGGTCGAATAACCCCAAGCGATACCCCGCCTCGCCCTCCTCTGGGGGCGGCGGAGGCAGACCAACCACACACGAAAATAATTGCTCTGATCTAAAATGCAATTACCACGAAACCGGAAAACAAAAACGAACCCGCCCGCGGAAAACGTCCTCCGCGGGCGGGTTCGTTTTATACCTTCAAATCGATGCGGTCGCTATTTCGCGGCCTGGTATCCGAGGAACTTCGCCTCGTCCTTGTAGCCCAGCTCCCAAAGCGTCGTGCGGTAGATCTCGAGGTACTTCTTGCCGTCCTCGGTCTTGTTGCACTCCTCCTTGACGAGGTTCAGCCCGACCTCGCGGGCCTTCTTCTCGTCGGCCTCGCTCCAGCGGACAAACTCGATGTTGGGCATCTCGTGCCACTTGCCCCGCGCGACGACCTCATCCACGTAGATGAGCGCGGACTCGTAGCGCGCACGGTCCCGGGCGACGATGACGATGTCCTTCAGGTGCTGCGGCAGCTTGTTCCACTTCGCGGGGTTGACGAAGAGCGGGATGTAGTCGCAGGTGCCGTTGTGCAGCGCCGGATCGAGGACGTACAGCGAGACCTCGTGGAAGCCCATGCGCATGTTGTCGTCCCAGAAGGTCCACTCGGCGGCGTCGATGTTCTTCGTCTGGAAGGCGGTGTAGATCTCCGGCGCCGACAGGGAGACGGTCGTCGCCCCGAGCGCCTTGTAGTAGAGCGCGCCGAAACCGGACGTGCGGATCTTCTTGCCCTTGACGTCGTCGATCGACTTGATCGGCGTGACGGACATCAGCTGTTCGTACATCGGGCTGACCTGGATATAACCCAGGAAGGTGATGTTGAACTTGCCGTACAGCTTCTTGTAGTAATCCTCCAGTTTCGACTCCAGGTACGCGCCCTCCGCGAAGGTGCTGAGCGGGCAACCGGGGCGGGTGGTCAGGGTGAAGCCGGCATCCTTCCCCGTCCAGTAGGCGCTGTAGGCCATCCCGGCCTCGACCACGCCGTTCGCCACGTTGTCGAACGTATCGAACACCGGGAAGAGCACGCCGGCGGCGTAGGGCTCGATGATCAACTCGCCCTGCGAGAGCGTGTTTACCGTCTCGCAGAAGACCTCGGCCAGCCGGAACTGGTTCGTGCCGGGCATGGCGTGCGAAGCGAGGCGCCATTTCTGTGCGGCGAAGGCGCTCGGTGCGGTAAGAAGCGCAAAGACCAGCGCCAGCAGCATTGCAAAGCGGATTTTTCTCATTTTCATCTGCCTCCTCACGATTTTCGTTCGTTCCTATTTCTACCCCAGTTACCCGTGTGTCCCCGACGTTCTCTCCGTTCTCTCCTCGTCCGTGCCATCGACCCCTCCCTCGACTGTATCGGATTGATGCGCACCGCGGCGCGTTCGCTACCGGCTTCTCCGCTCATCCTCCCAGGACGCGCCCCGGCAGCCAGAGTACGATCTGCGGGAAGAGGAAGATGGCCACGACGCAGATGACCTGCAGGATCAGGAAGGGGATCGCCGCGCGATAGATGTCCACGATGCTCGTCCCCTTCGGCGCGCAGCCGTGCAGATAGAAGAGGCTCAGCCCGAACGGCGGCGACAGGTAGCCGCACTGCAGCAGCACGTTGAACACGAGGCCGAACCAGAGCGCGTCGAAGCCCAGCTTGACGATGATCGGCGCCATGATGGGGGCGGCCAGGAAGATGATCGCGCCGGGCTCGAGGAACATCCCCAGAAAGAAGATGAAGGCCGAGAAGATGGCGAACACCATGATCGGGCCGCCCGGCATGTTCAGGGCGATGTTGGTGACCAGCGTGTTGCCGCCCAGCCCGGAGAAGACCGCGCCGAAGGCCCCCGCGCCGATCATGGTCCAGCCGACCATCGAGGAGACGAGCAGCGTTTCGTAGCACGAGGAGTAGACGATCTCCCAGGTCAGCTTCCGCTTGGCCAGGCCGATCAGAAGCGCCCCGGCGGCCCCGAAGGCGGCGGCCTCCGTGGGCGTGGCGATCCCGTTGAGGATCGTCCCCAGCACCATCACGATCAACAGCGCGGGGAAGACCACGGAACGCAGGGAGAGCATCTTCTCCTTCCACGTCGCCCGCTCGTCGGGCGGCAGGGAGGGCGCGAAGGCGGGGTTGATCATCGCCCGCACCAGGACGTAGACGATGTACATGCCGGCCAGGAAGGCCCCGGCCGAAAGACCGCCGGCGAAGAGCCCGCCGATCGAGACGCCGGTGACGCAGCCGTAGATGACCATGTTGGTGCTGGGTGGAATGAGCTGGCCCAGCGTTCCGCCGCCCAACACGCAACCGATCGCCATCTTTTTGTTGTAGTTGCGCCGCAGCATCTGCGGCAGGCCGATCAGGCCGAGCCCGATGACGCCCGCCGCGACGACCCCCGACACCGCGCCGAGGATGGCGCCGACCACCACCGTGGCGATCGCCAGGCCGCCCCGCAGGCCGCCCGACCACTTGAAGATCGTGTCGTAGAGGTCCTCGACCACGTTCGTCTTCTGCAGGATGTAGGCCATATAGATAAAGAGGGGCACCGCCACGACCACGAAGTTGTTCATGGACCCCCAGGCGGCCGAGACGATCAGGTTGAGGGAACCGATCCCCCACAGCGGCACCGCGAAGGCGATCGCGACCGCCGCCAGCGAGAAGGCGATCGGCACCCCCAGGCCGAGGAGCAGAAAGAGCACGACGAACATCAACAGCGGGAAAACGCTACCGGACATCCGCCGCCGCCTCCCTTCGCTCCTTGTCCGTGCCCTTGCCGGTGAAGAGGCCGTACAGGTCCCTGGCCGACTGGCAGGAGATCATCGCGCAGGCGATGGGAATGATACAGCGGAACCACCATACCTGCGGGTTGAACGGCGTCTGGTGCGTCGAACGCTCCTTGATCAGGATCGACCGATAGGCGGCGGGAACCGCGGCGTAAAGGATGGCGAGCGTCACGAAGAGCACGACCAGCTCGGAGACGATCTGCAGGGCCCGGCGCTTGCCGGGGGAGACGTAGTTGGCCAGGACCTCGACGGCCACGTGCTTCTTCTCCATATGGCAATACGCGGAGCCGAGCATGAAGAAGCTTCCGTAGAGAAACAACGTCACCTCGAAGTTCCACTCCGGCGTGTCGTTCAGGAAGAACGCCTTCAGCGAGCTGTAGACGATCTCCGCAATCAAGGGAAGGATCAAAAGAGAAACGCACTTGCCGATCTTTTCCATAAATCCACCTCCGGGTTTCCGTCTTTTTCGATAGCCGACAGGCGACCGACGCGCGGCCTACAGGTCGTAGCGCTCGCCGATGCGGTCGAGCGCCGTCAGCCAGGGAGCGTAAGCCCCCGTTTCGCGCAGCATGTTCAGCGCCAGCTCGTTGGTGCCCATCGGCGTGATGTGCTCCATCAGGAAGCCCTCGACGTCCTCGGTGCAGTCCTCGCGCATCAGCCGCGACAGCGCCTCGCACATGCGGTTGGTGTACTCCAGCGCATCCCCGAACTCCATGTCCCGCGAGACGCACCACTTCACGATCTCGCCCATTAGGCCGTAGTAGGAGACCATCAGCCCGGTCACGGAGGCCAGCACCTCCAGATCCTTCTCCGTCTTCACTTTGACGACCGAGCCCAACAGCGACAGCAGCTCCTCGCTCCCGGCGTCGTCGCCGTAGAAGACCACCGGCCCCATGCGCCTGGAGGCGAATGGCAGAGGAACGGCCCGGACGATGCTCCGGGCGGGGGCGAACCAGGGAGCCGCCTTGGCGATCTTGGTTCCCGCCGCGATGTGGACGATCCGGTTTTCCCTGCGGAACGCGAGCGTCGGCGCGACCTGGGCGAGTACGTGCGGCAACAACGTCGGGAACACGAACTCCGCCGCCTCGATCAACTGCTGGTTGGATTCGGCGACGACCACGGAATCCGGATAACATTTCCGCAAAGCCTCCGTCCTCGCCTGATCGAGATCGTACACATACACCTTGCCCGCAAAGGCTTCGGATCCGCACAGCCCCTTTGCCAGCGCCGTGGCGATCCCGCCCGTCCCGATAAATCCGACCGTCGTCTGCAACTTCATCCCCATACCTCCAAAACGTAATGGATAAGATAACCCCAAAAAAGCACAAACTTCCGACCGCCAAGCGAGGCGCGCCGCTTTCGGCACGATTTCCCTTGCAATCTCACAGCACTTTGGTATAGAATGCGTTCTAGAACGTATTATACATAAATCTTTCACAAAAGCAATACGGACTTTCCAAAAGCCCTGCGCCGATATTTTTACGAATCCGCCCTATGGTAGAATTTTTCATCGGACGGCTGCAAAACGGCAACGGCCTGCCTTCTCGCGCACAACACGCGGGCGACGCATCGGATATTCGACGACCTGGAGGCGAAATGGGAAATGCCATCGGACAGCGGAAAGACGAACGGCGGGGGAGGAAACAAACGCCCTGCGAAAGACGCAAAGACCCAGCGCGAAAACGGCAAAACCACCGCCAAAGAGCGAATCGTCGACGCGGCGTGGCGGCTGTTCCGCGAGAAGGGCTATCAGGAGACGACGATCGAGGACATCCTCACCGCCTGCAACACCAGCAGGGGGACGTTCTACCGCTACTTCAACAGCAAGGACTCGCTGCTGTCCTCGCTGTCGACGCTTTTCGACGACAACTACCGGCAGCTGATGCAGCAGATGCCCCCGGAGATGAACAGCGTGGACAAGCTGATCGAACTGTGCCGCAACTGCCACCGGATGATCCGCGAGCGCATCCACCCCGAACTGCTGGCCTCGCTCTACTCCTCGCAGGTCATGCCCCGGGGGGACAAGCACCTGCTCGACAAGAACCGCTACTACTACCGCATCACGCAGCAGATCATCGAGGAAGGGCAGAAGAGGGGCGAGATCATCGACGGCATCAGCAGCTACGACCTGGCGCACTACTACATCATGTGCGAACGGGCGATCATCTACGACTTCTGCATCTCCAGCGACGAGTACGACCTGGTGGAATACACCGACCGCACCATTCCCCTGCTACTCGCGGGCATCCGTACCTGAGCGGACGCAAAGGAAAAGCTCCCGGCGGCGTTTTCGCCGCTCGGGAGCTTTTTTCGTGGCCGTATCCGGGCCGGAGCCCCTGGATTTTCTTAAGGATCGTTGGGGCACTTTTACTTCGTGGGGCTCCGCCCCACACCCCGCCAAGGGAGCCAGCTCCCTTGGATCCCTATTTTTTTAAGTACGTGTTTCCGTGCCCATATGTTTCAGCGTCACCGGGGCGATGCGGCGTCTACGAATCCCCTTCCGCGGGGACGGGGTTGGCGACGACGCCCGGCGCGCTGCGGCGGGCTCTGTGCCATACCGCAAAGGCCAGGATCGGCACGACGACGAGGGGCGTCGCGATCGCCCCCACCCAGGCGTAGCCCTTGCCGATCAGGGGGATGAGACCGAAGCGCGCGATCGACCAGGAGGCGAAGACGTAGACGAACGACGACACCGCGTCGATCTTCGGACCCGCCGCCGCGCCGGTGCGCTGGCACCACCACGCCGTCACCCGCCGCGTGCCGCCGTAGATCAGGCCGACGCCGGTGGAGATGACCGCCAGGAAGATGATCATCGATACGATCATGACGCCGATCTCGCCGCCGCCGCCGTTGCGCGTGATGTAAAGGATCGGCGCCTTCTCCGTCATGATTGCCGGGTAGTGGGCCAGGACGCCGCCGCTGGCCAGCAGTAGGACGCCGCCGTTCATGATGAAGCCGTAGAACGCCGCCTTGCGCACGTCGGCCTTGGACTCGAAGCCGTCGGCCACCGCGATGTAGGCGCCGATCAGCGAGCATTGCAGGCCGCCG
>DAIRUD010000032.1:0-11943 GCA_036803565.1 Synergistaceae bacterium
TCATCGTCCGTCACATTGGCGGGGTTTCGCCCGGCAGCCGGATCTCCGCCGTCGCGACGTTGCGCACGAACGTTTCGTCGTGCTCCACGAATACCATCGTCGGCGCGCTTGCGGCGAGCAACGCCTCGATCTGCATTCTGGACTGGAGGTCGACGTAGTTCAGCGGTTCGTCCCACAGGTACAGGTGGGCGGATTCCGAGAGGCTGCGGGCGAGCAGGACCTTTTTCCGCTGTCCCTCGCTCAGCTCCCGGATGTCCTTGGCGAAGAGCGTTTTGTCGAAACCCAGCTTGTGCAGGATGGCGAGGAAAAGGCTGCGGTCCGAGGATTCCCGAAGCGCAAAGGTCATGACGTCGCCGGATACGCCGGACGTATCCTGGGGGAGGTAGGAGATGCGCAGGCCGCCGCCGATCCGTATCTCTCCGGAGTGGGGAACCTCCTCGCCGCACAGCAGCCGCAGGATGCTGGACTTGCCCGATCCGTTTCGCCCCAGCAGCGCGATGCGGTCGCCGCGCCGGATGTCCAGGTCGACCCCCGCGACCACGCCCCGGCCACCGTAGGCGATGGAGACGTTGGACAGGGAGGCCAGCACCGGCGCGCGGTAGGCCAAGGGGGATAGTTTCAGGGGTTCCGTTTCCTCGACGTTGCGCAGAAGCGCCGATTTCCGCGTCGCGGCGGCCTGCTGGCGCGTCTCGATCGCCTTGGCGCGCTTCATCATCTTGGCCGCCTTGTGGCCGATCGCCCCGCGATCGGCTGGCGCGTCGCTGTCGACGGGGCCGCTGCGGCATTTCGACGCCTCGACCTTGCCCGACCAGTCCGCCGCGCGCCGCGCCGCCGATTGCAGGCGCGCGATGTCCTTTTTCAACCTGCGGTTTTCGTCCGCCTCGCTCTCGTCCTGCCGCCACTTGTCCTCCAGCCAGGAGGAGAACGTCCCCTTGCGGACCGTGATGTCCGTCCGGTTGATGGAGAGGACGTGGTCGACGACCCTGTCCAGCGTGGCGCGGTCGTGGGAGACGAGGATGAAGCCCTTCTTGCCCGCCAGATACTCCGCGAGGACGCTTCTTCCGTGGACGTCGAGATGATTCGTCGGCTCGTCCAGCAGCAGGAAGCTGTTCTTCCGCAGGAAGAGCGATGCGATCAGCACCTTGGTGCGTTCCCCGTAACTCAGGGTGTCGAAGGGGCGGTAGAGGACGTTTGCCGGAACCTGCAACAGATTGAGTTCCCGCAGCAGTTCCCACTCCTCGTACTCGTTTCCGACTCCGGGCAGGACTTGCGCGGTCTCGTCGTGCGCGGCGGCGATGCGGAAGGGAAAGTAGCTGAAGGAAACGGGGGAGAGGATGCTGCCCGCATACGGGTATTCGCCCATGAGAAGTTTTAGGAACGTCGTCTTTCCGCGTCCGTTGCGTCCGGTGAAACCCAACTTCCAATCCGTGTCGAGTTGAAAGGATACGTTTTCGAAAATGTTGCCGGGGCTGCTGTCGTAGCGAAACGTCAGCCCCGATACGGCGATGGTTGCCATATGGTGTGACACCTCCAAACGAAAAAACCGCGGAAAATGCGATCCCGCGGCTCAATCATCGAAAGCGTCGGCATTCGATGCGGTTGGTGTCGTTCCGGCTGGTCGGCGTGTCGCATTTTCCTGTTTGTGCAGGCGTCGATGGTACGTTGGTATACGTCTCGTGCCTGCGGGATGCTCAACAGGAAAACTTTTTCACTCTCCCAGCTCCTTTCCTTATTATCGAGAAGAATGTATATGCCCCGATGCCGTTTGTCAATCGCCGGAACGAGAAGAAAGCCTCGTCGACGCGGTGGAAGATCGCGCGGATGGTCGACATCGGCGTGCGTGCGATCGAGATCGACTTGTTCGTTCACCCCGAGGCCGTCCCGGCGATGGCGGGCACGGTGGAAGAAGGGGCTGACGGCGCACGGTGTGGTCGGCGACGATAAACGGGGCCGGTGCGACGACCGGCCCCGTTGTTTTTATTCTCCGGCACTCGGATGCCGGCTGCGCCGTGACATCGACAGCGGGTTGCTCCAGCTATCTGCCGCGACGAAACCCTGCCGGGCGCCTTTTCGCTCAGGCGTGCTGCGCGATCCACGCGTCGAATTTTTCGATGTACATGTTCAGGAAATCCGCCGACCGTTTGGGCAGTTTGCCGTCCTCCAGCTGGGGAAAGGTGAAGTAGAACTCCGGCTGCTGCATCACGCGCATATCGAGAAAGCCGAGCACCTGCCGCAGATGGTTCTGCGCGCCGAACGTGCCGATCGCGCCGGGGCTGGTCCCGATCAGGCCGGTCGGTTTCCCGGCCCAGAGGTTCTGTCCATACGGACGCGTGCACCAGTCGATGGCGTTTTTCAGCACGCCGGGATAGGACCGGTTGTACTCCGGCGTGACGATCAGGACGGCGTCGCAGGCTTTGGCGCGCGCCTGAAAGTCGCGGACGGATTCCGGCGGCGTGTTCTCGTTGTCCTGCGAGAAGAACGGCAGCGTGCCGATTTCGACGAAATCGAAATCGAACCTGTCCTTCGCCTGATCGCGGAAGAAGGCGAACAAACGCCGGTTGAGCGAATCCTTGCTGATTCCTCCGACGAGGACCAATACTTTTTTCTTTGCCATGCATCTCACTCCCTAGCTTTTGCATTTTACGGTATAAACTCCAAATATTCTTTCATTCATCGGCGTTTTTTTCAAGCGGGACATGCGGGTTTATGCGAGAAAAGCTTTTGTTTTTGAAACGGCGAGCCGTCGACGCTCCGGCGAACGTGGAATCCGCGGGGCGGCGCCCGAGAGTTCTGCGCTTGCGTTGCGGGGGGACATCGCTATAATGAGAAATGAGGCACTCTGGTTTCTAATCGTACAATAACACTGCAATATTCGTAAGAAGTCGTTCCAAAGTACGTTTTTTTAACAAGGAGGGCGAAGCATGAGCGGAGGAGACGCAAAGCCGGCGCAGGCCGGTACTTTGGAGTCCATGGATTGTCTTGTGACGATCGAACGGGCGGAGAAAGGCCGAATGGTCGAGATATCCGGCAGCGGCGCGACGCGCTTCCGGAGTGCGATGACGGCGAAGGTGAACGCGGTGCTCGATACCTTGTCCGTCTCGGTTCCCGTTCGCGTCCACGTGCAGGACAACGGCGCGCAGGACATCGTTCTGGGGGCGCGTGTGGAAGCCGCATACCGGCGTTTTGCGGGAGGTGTTTCGCGATGAGGCGGACGATGCTCTATCTGCCGGGCAATAACCCCAACATGCTGACCCGGGGATACCTCTTCGGCTCCGATGGGCTGATCATGGACCTGGAGGACGCCGTGGCCGAGGGGGAGAAGGACGCGGCGCGGATTCTGGTCCGCGACGTGTTGCGCCGCGGGGAGTTCGGTGACTGCGAGGTGACGGTGCGCGTCAACGCCATGGACACGCCGTACTGGCGGGAGGATCTGGCGGCCGTCGTCCCGGCGGGCGTGGACGGTATCCGCGTGCCGAAGGTGGAGAGCCCGCAGATGGTGCGGGATATCGACGAAGAGCTGGCCTCGCTGGAGGATGCGGCCGGCATCGTGCCCGGCCGGACGAAGGTTTTTTGCCTGTTGGAGACGGCGCACAGCGTCTGGCAGGCATACGACATCGCCCGGGCGTCGTCGCGCGTGACGGCGATCGCGCCGGGGGGCGAGGACCTAGCCGCCGACCTCCGGACCAGCCGCAGCCAGGAGGGTACGGAGCTGGAGTGGATTCGCCGCATGATCGTCGTCGCCGCGCGCGCGGCGGGCGTGGACGCGTTGGACACCGTCTTCCCGAGGGTGACCGACGACGAGGGCCTGCGTCGCGAGGTGGAATTTACCAAGCAGCTTGGGTACGACGGCAAGAGCGCGATTCACCCCAACCAGATTCCCATCATCCACGACGTCTACACGCCGACGGAGCGGGAGATCGAGAGCGCGCGGCGTATCGTCGAGGCCGCGCGCGAGGCCGCGCAGCGAGGGCTCGGCGCGGTGTCCGTCGACGGGCGGATGGTGGACGTCCCGGTGGTTCGGCGGGCCGAGTTTACGTTGGTGCGCGCGGGCCTGATGGCCGAAGCGGAGAGCAGGGGGTAGAGGAGATGGCGCTGAACGCGGTGAAACGTGAAATTCCCGCACACATAGAGGGATATGGGGATACGGCCGGACGCCTCTTCGATGGGGCTTTTGCGCGGGTTCCCGAAGGCGTGCGGGCGGGGGGCAGGATCCGGGCGGCGCGCCCCGACGCGCCCTCCAAGGTTTTGAAGAGCGTGCGGGATGCCGTCGCCGCATCCGGCCTCAAGAGCGGTATGACGATTTCCTTCCATCATCACCTGCGCAACGGCGACTACGTCGTGAATCAGGTCGTCGACGCCTGTGCGGAGATGGGCATCCGCGATCTGACGCTCTTCCCGACGGCCCTTTTCGGCGTGCACAAGGCCATCGTCCCGCACATCAAGAGCGGCGTCATCCGCCGCATCATGGGGTCGGTGAACGGGCCGATCGGGCAGCTCGTCTCGGAGGGCGGCATGGAGTCGCCGGTCGTCCTGCGCAGCCATGGCGGCAGGCCGCGGGCGGTCGTCGCCGGGGACGTCCATATCGACGTCGCCTTTATCGCCGCGCCGACGGCGGACGGCGGCGGCAACCTCTCCGGGCGCGTGGGGCGTTCCGCCTGCGGCTCCATCGGCTATGCCTTTACGGACGCCCAGTACGCCGACTGCGTCGTGGCGATCACCGACAACCTCCAGCCCTATCCCATCTCGCCGGTGTCGATCCCGGGCATCCACGTCGATTTCGTCGTGGAGGTCGAGAGCATCGGCGATCCGGCGGGCATCGTCTCCGGGACGACGCGCGTCACCCGCGACCCGCTGCGGCTTTTGATCGCGAAGTATGCGTCGCGGCTCATCGAGGCGTCCCCGTACTTCAAGAACGGCATCAGCTTCCAGACGGGGGCCGGGGGGATCCCCCTGGCGGTGACGGCCTTTCTGAAGGAGGCGATGCTGCGGCGCGAAGTGCGCGCCAGCTTCGGCCTTGGCGGGATTACCGGCTACTTTGTCGATCTCCTCAAGGAAGGGCTTGTCGAGAAACTGATGGACGTCCAGTCCTTCGACCTCGACGCGGTGCGCTCCATCTCCGAGGATTCGCGGCACATCGAGATCTCCGCCGACTGGTACGCCAACCCTTGGAACTGCGGGGCCGCGGTGAATGCGCTCGACGTCGTCATCCTCGGAGCGACCGAACTGGATATGGACTTCAACGCCAACGTCAATACGGAGGCCGACGGCGCGCTGCTGCACGGCATCGGCGGCCACCAGGACACGGCGGCGGGCGCGGGGCTGACGATCATCGCGCAGCCGCTGCTGCGCGGCCGCATCCCCTGCGTCGTCGACCGGGTGCACACCGTGACGACCCCGGGTGAGGTGGTCGACGCGCTGGTGACCGAGTTCGGCGTCACCATCAACCCGCGCCGCACCGATCTCATCGAAGCCTGCAAAGAGACGAAGGGCCGGTATGCCGTCCCCCTCGTGCCCATCGACGAACTCGCCGCGCGGGCGCGGCAGATGAGCGGTCCGATGGAGCCCGTCGCCACGGGCGACCGGATTATCGGCGTCGTCGAGTGGCGCGACGGCACGGTGATCGACGTCGTTCGGCAATTGGCTTAAGGAGTAATGCCGAGTTGCGGTCGTGTCGGAATTGAACCGGAAAACGGCTCTGTCGCAGCAAGGCTTCTGGAGAAACGATCTTTTCCAATAGAAAGCAACTTGGGATAAAAGCATCGGGGCCGCGTCTGATCCGGCGGCCCCGATGCTTTGGTATTGATGCCCCGAAGGGCTCCGTCCTTGATGAAAACGCCCCGGCAGAGGGGCAATCCGTCCACCGCACCCCCATGTCTTCAATGCCGCATCCCGAATACGGACGTTCTGCGCTTGTCGATCAATCCTCCGGCAGCGCGTCGATCTCCGCGTCGAAGTGCGCGTTCGCCGTTTCGATGAATTCTTGAAAGGCGGCGGGGGCGGTCTGCTCCGTGTGGAATTTCGTGTAGCCCCTGCCGATCTCGAGGATGACGGTGTAACCCGGATCCCAGAAATAGGGGTAGACGACGAGGAAGTCGCGCGTATCCGTGTCCTTGAAGTCGGCGAACATGCGATACGCGGAGATATCCAGCATATAGTTGATGAAGTTCTCGTCGTAAAACAGCTGCGCGTAGGTGAATACGCCCTCCTGCGGATCGTAGTGGATGTAGGGGCGGGACTGCATCGCGGCCGCGTCCGGCTGCCAATCGGCGGCTTCCCGCTCGGTCGCGCGCACCAGGTCGCCCATGGTCGGAAAATCCCACTTATAGTAGTATTCCACCCAATCCGGCGACCATTGATCCGTCATTTCGCGCCAGTCCTGAAAGTCGTGCATGTGCTTCATGGGGGATTTGCGCCAGGCCTCGTAGGCCTCGGGCGAGATGTGGACGCGGACGTAGATGGAATCGTTTTCCGTCGCCTCGGCCCGGGCCGGAAAGAGCGGCGTCAGGGCGGCGGAAAGCAGGCAGACGAAAACCAAAAAGGGCAACAACGGCAGTAAGGTCGGCAAGCGCATCGGTACTCCTTTCCGGGAGGTGTTTTGCTCACGCTCCGTCCCGTCAAGGATACCTGAGAAGGCGCGAATCGTAAAGAAGCGGCCGGAGGGGCGGCCGGAAAGCGGCGGGCGCGGTCGGCACGAAGAAGCCGGGGAGGCAACGCTCCCCGGCCGGTTGCTTTGCGATGCGGGACATGCTGTGCTACCTCTCTCGCTGAATCCTCGCGCAATCCTTCTCCCCTCGTTCGCCAGAACCTTCCCGATCGCAAACCGTCCCGCGACAACGAATCGCAAAGCAGGTGGCGGTCCATCTCCTGCGGTTGTCTCATTTCCTCATGGGTTGCTTTTCCTTTTGCGTGCCCTGATGATATGATTGCCTTCGGCTTTCGCCAAGCGTAATTACGCAGGGAGGTACTTCATCTGATACGTATTCAGAACCTCTCCCTCTCCTTTGGGGAGAAGGTCGTTTTGAAGGGAATCAACTGGTTGATCGGCGACGGCGCGCGGATCGGGCTGGTCGGCGACAACGGTACGGGCAAGACGACGCTGTTGCGCATTTTGGCGGGGGAGACCGAGCCCGACGACGGGCGCGTCGAGTACGTCGGGCGCGTCGAAATCGGCTATCTGCCCCAGGATCTCGTCGAGATCGGTACGGGGAGTATCTTGCAGCATATCCGGGACGGCGCCGGGATTTCGGCGCTTCAGGCGCAGCTTTCCGACGCGGAGGCGCAGGTCGCATCCTGTCCCGAAGGTTCTCGGAATCTGGAGCGCGCGCTTGCGCAGTACGAGACGATCGAGCGCGCATTCGCGCACCGCGGCGGCTACGAGTTCGATGCGACCGCGAAAAAGGTTCTGCGCGGGCTCGGTTTCGCCCCGGAGGACGCGGAGCGGCCCTGCGCGGAGTTCTCCGGCGGCTGGAAGATGCGTATCGCCCTGGCGGCGATCCTGTTGCGCAGGCCCGACGTCCTGCTGCTCGACGAACCGACGAACCATCTCGACAGCGAGAGCATGGAGTGGCTGGAGGGCTGGCTGCGCGACCATCGCGGCGTGATGATCTTCGTCTCGCACGACCGGCGCTTTCTCGACAAGATGGCGACGGAGATCGCCGAGCTCGCCAGGGGGGAGATCGCCCATTACACCATGGGCTACGAGGCTTTTCTGCGCGAGCGGGATGCGGCACGGGAGCGCAGGGAGCGCGCCGTGGAGGAGCAAAAGGAGGAGATCGAGCGGATACAGCGGTTCGTCGAGCGTTTCCGCTACAAGGCGACGAAAGCGGCGCAGGTGCAGAGCCGCATCCGCCGGCTCGAGAAGATGGAGGTTCTGGAGACGGACGCGCTGTCCAGGCACGTCAATATCCGCTTTCCCGAGGCGACGCGAAGCGGATACGAGGTCGTCGCGGCCGCGGGGCTCGGCAAGGCGTACGGCGAACACGAGGTATTCTCCGGGATCGATTTCGAAATCCACAGGGGCGAGCGGGTCGCGCTCGTGGGGGTGAACGGTGCCGGCAAATCGACGCTGCTGCGCCTCATCTCCGGAACCGAACGGCCGAGCGCGGGCAGCATCCGCCTGGGCCATAATGTTCGCCCGTCCTATTTTTCGCAGGAGAGCGCGCAGAACCTCGACTACGGCCATACGGTCTGGGAGGAGGCCTGTCGCACCGGATCGCAGATCACCGAGGCGGAAAAGCGCAATCTGCTCGGCGCCTTTCTCTTCGGAGGGGACGACATCCAAAAGCCGATCCGCGTCCTCTCCGGCGGCGAGAAGTCGCGCGTGGCGCTGTTCAAGCTCCTGCTCTCGGATTCGAACTTCATGATCCTCGACGAACCGACCAACCACCTCGATATGTCCACGAAGGAGATCTTCCAGCGCGCCCTGCTGGAATACGGCGGCACGCTGCTGATCGTTTCGCACGATCGCTTTTTCCTCGACAACCTTGCCGACCGGGTGTTGGAGATCCGCGACGGGCGGCTTTACGACTACCCGGGCAATTACTCCTGGTTCATCGCCAAGCGCGAGGACCTGCTTCGGAAGGACGATGTCCCGTACGCGGCGGGAAACGCGACGGCGTCGAGGGAGGAAAAACCGACCGACGCCCCGCGAGAGGACACCAAGGAGAAACGCCGCCAGGACGCGGAACGACGTAACCGCGTCTACCGCGCGCGCAAAGTCTACGCCGACCGCCTCGAACCGCTGGAGCGGCGAATCGCCGAGCAGGAGGCGCGGCAGGGGGAGATCGACGCCCTGTTGTGCCGACCGGATGTGCTCTCCGATTCGGAGGAGGTCCGGAAACTGATGATCGAGCGCAAGGTTCTGGAGGAAAAGCTGCGCGACGACTACGCGGAGTGGGAAGAACTGAGCGAGGCGATGGAGGCGATCCTTTGAAGGGCGTCCCCGTCTCTCCCTACGCGCTCCGCTTTTCCGCTCTCTGTCGCAGGTAATCGGCAAGCACCGCGGCGTTGTTCCGCGGGGTCTTCGCGGCGTGAAGCAGCGTCACCCTGCCGTGGGCCGCGAGCGCCTCGATTTGCTCGACGCACTGTCGTTTCGCCGGGTCGGACGCCAACTCCGCGAAATATCGTCCCCTGAATTCCGCAAAACGTTCCTCCTGATGGCCGTACCATTTTCTCAAGGCGTCGCCGGGCGCGACATCCTTGTACCATTCGTCGAGGTGCGCCCGCTCTTTCGACAAACCGCGCGGCCACATGCGATCGACCAGGACGCGGCAACCGTCCGCGTCGCCGGCCGCTTCGTAAACCCCTTTCACCGCGATGCCCATGGCGCACCTCCCGAACGGGAAATTCCCCGTTATTTTATTCCCCAAACGTATTTTTACACGTGAATTTATAAAACGCCCTCCGCTTTTTTAGAAAAAATCCTGCGCATGCATCGCCGGGCGGATATACAAAGAGAGGGTCGATTTGCTATAATCTGCCCGTGTGTAAGCCCGCCCGCGCTCGCAAGGATTTGTCCAGCGTATCGGCGTTTCGCCGCAGAAAGGATTTCGGGATGAGTCTGATCAAGTTCGCCGACATAAATAAATTCCTGAATGAGAAAAAGGTATTCGAGTCGGTCTTCGACCTCGTCCGGGTTGTGGATCCGACGACCGGTACGCTTTTTAACTACGAGGGGGGACGAATCGCACGAGGCACGACCTCGTGCCTGGAATTCCTCGGCAACGAGGAGCGGTGTGCGAACTGTTCGTCCCTGCGCGCGTACATGACCGGCGAGCAGGTCGAGAAGTTCGAACACGCGAACGGCGAGATCTTCTGGGTCATCTCCCTGCCCATCGTGCACGAGGGAAAGACCATCGTCGTCGAGCTCATCCGCAATGTCTCCAGACATGCCCCCTCCGACGGCGAAGGACACGGGGCGGAGTTCCGCAACGTCATCAACGCCCTCAACGCTTCCGCCACGATCGATCCGGTGTCGGGACTCAAGGACCGCGCGTTCCTGAAGACGCACCTGGAAAACGTCACCCGGAAGTACAACGCCCTCGGCGCTCCGCTGTGCATCGCTCTGATCGGTTTCGACGCCGTCTCCCTGTATGGGAAATACGGGCAGTCGTGTGCGGACCTGCTCGTGACCTCCGCGGGCGGGGTCATCCACTCGTACATCCGCAGCGAGTCGGACATCGCCGTCCGCTACGACGAGGAGCGATTCCTGATCTGTTTCGCCGGGGTCGGCGTGGACGGCGCGTATGAGGTCTGCGCGAGAATCCGCGACCATATCGAGGGGACGCCGGTCAACTATAAGGGTATGCCCGTCCACGAGACGGTGAGCGTGGGAATCGTCTCCATCACCGAGGACAGATCCGCGCCCGACCTCGTGGCGCTGGCCGCGATCCGCTTGGACGAGGCGAGAAAACGGGGCAAAAGTTCCATTGTCCACTATTAGGAGCGAGAGGCCGGGCGGTGCCGCCGTTCCCGCGGCCCGTGCGATCCGGTATGTCACCGTAACGGCTCTGCTGGGGGCGGTGTCCTCGGTGCTGATGTTCTTCAATTTTGCTCTGCCGCTCTTTCCCGCCTTCCTCAAAATGGATCTGTCGGATGCGCCCGCGCTGATCGCCGCGTTCGCGCTCGATCCCCGGGCCGGCGTGATGGTGGCGTTCGTCAAGAACGCGATCAACCTGACGCATACCGCGACCGGGGGAATCGGCGAACTCGCCAATTTCTCGATCGGGCTTGCCTTTGTCCTGCCGGCGGGGTTTCTCTATCGCCGGGAGAAAACGCTGCGCAGGGCGATATCCGCGATGGGCGTCGGCGTCCTGACGATGACCGCGGCCGCGGCGGTTGCCAATTATTTCGTCCTGTTGCCGCTCTACAGCCGCTTTTTCCCTCTCGACGCGATCATCGACATGTATCGAGCAGTGAATCCTTACGCCAATACCCTTTGGAAGGTCGTCCTCATGAGCATCGTCCCGTTCAACCTGATCAAGGGATTTTTCGTCTCCCTCCTCACCTTCGGGCTTTACAAGCGGCTCGGGCCGTTTGTAAAGGGCTGAGATCGGCCGAACGCCCGCAGCGGGCAGGGGGAGCGGGGGATGTCGCCGCAGCGTCCGGAAGTCGGCTTCTTCGATCAGATGGCCCTCTTCTTCTCCATCTATGCCCTTTTCGCCTATGTCGTCGGCGGCCTCCTGGCCTTTCTTATCGGCGAGGGAGCGGTGTTCCTGGTCGCCACGCTGGCGATCGCCGGGGGGTGGGTGCTGCTTTTCTACGGCGAGCGGTTGCCCGCCGTCCTGTTTCCCTCGATGCGCCGCTACGGGGATGCCGTGCATACGGACGCGCTCGTCGTCGCGCACGCGTGGAACTGGCTGCTTATCTATATGTGGTGTGCCTTCGCCATTTCCGTTTTTGCCGATGAGGCCGTGAAGCGCTCCGCCGGCCCCATGTTCTGCCTCGCCTATGCGACGGCGGCCCTCCCCGTATCGCTCCTCACCCTGCTGCGCAGCGACGACGGGCTACGCAATCCGTTTTTCTGCAAACGCTCCGCGGTCGTTCTCGGGCAACTGGCGCACGTTTTTTCGATAACCGCTTTCTTTTTCGGTCCGGTCTCCGGCCTCTGGACGAAAACGGTGTTTCTGTGCGCCGGTTTCGTCTACCTTTTCGTAGCCATCGCGCGGGTGCGTTACGGGCCGATCACGGACGACGGACGGCGATGAAGAACCCTTACGCGCTCCTCGGCGTTGCCCCCGACGCTTCGATGAAGGAGATCAAAAAGGCGTATATACGCTGCATCAAATTCATCCATCCGGATCAATTCGAGATGTACAGCTTGGAGTGGGAGAACGCGAACAAGCAGTTGAGCGAGATCAACGAGGCTTACCGCGCGTTGAAGGAGCGGCATGCCGTGAAGGCGGCGCCGACGCGGGAGGCGCCCACGCCCAAATCGCCGCCGGG
>DAIRUD010000033.1:0-11650 GCA_036803565.1 Synergistaceae bacterium
GGCCCCTGTCGTTGTGATTGCGAACTGTCATAAAAAACGCATTTTCCGAGGCAAGGCGTCCGCGCGGACCGACCGCGCCGTCGCCATACGGCGTCAATCGCGCGGTTCCGCCTCCGCCGCGCCGGTCAGCGTCTCGATACGCTCCAGCACCGTACCCAGGCGTTCCAGCTCGTCGCCGTAGCGCGCCCAATCGCCGTCGCGCGCGGCCCGCTGCGCAGCCTCGTAATGGGTTTTGGCGTCCTTCGCCAGATCGCGCAGCGCCCTCTCCGCCGGTTGCGCCTCCCCCGCTTCCCTCGTCGGCACCGCCGGTTGCGTCTCCGGGGGCTTCGACGCGGAGGCGGCGGGCCCCGCGTCGCCCGCGCCGAAGAGCGCCGTCACGGCCTCCTCGAAGGTCTCGCCCCAGGCCACGCGCCCGCCGGTGGAGAGGATGATACGCTTCAACTCCGGCAGGTCGCCGCGCTCGGCGCGCAGGTAGAGCGGCTGGACGTAGAGCAGCGAGCCGCCGACCGGGATGACCAGCAGGTCGCCGCGAATGACGTCCGAGCCGTGCTGGCTCCAGAGCGAGATCTGCGAGGAGATGACGGTGTTCTGGTCGATCAGCGCCTCGATCTGCGGCGGCCCGAAGACCAGCTCCTGCTTGGGGAACTGGTAGACGACCAGCTCGCCGTAGTGCGCGCCGTCGCAGCGCCCGGCCATCCAGCCGATGAGGTTGTTGCGGCCCTGCGGCAGGAAGGGGGCGATCAGCGTGAACTCCGGCTCCCGCTCGTCGAGCAGCTGCATGGTGACGTAGTTGGGGCGGATGCGGCGCTCGCGGCCCTGCGGCGTCGTCATCCAGACGTCCTCGCGGTTGTAGTAGGTGTTGGTGTCGGTCATGTGGTAGATGCGGTACATCTCGCTCTGGACCTCGAAGAACTCCTCCGGGTAGCGGAAGTGCGCGCGGATTTCGTCGGGGACCTCCGCCGCCGGGGTGAACAGCGCCGGAAAAGCGCGCGCCCAGGTGCGGGCGATGGGGTCGTCCGGGTCGACGAGGTAGAAGCGCATGCTGCCGTCATAGGCGTCGATCACGACCTTCACGCTGTTGCGGATGTAGTTCACGCCCACGTACTCCCGCAACCCGGCCTGCGTCGCGCTGGCCCGGGGCAGGGGGCGCGCGTAGGGGTACGCGCCGCTCGCCGTGTAGGCGTCCTGCACCCAGAGGATGCGGCCGCCCGAGATGACCGGGTACATATCCTCGTCCAGGATCAGGAAAGGAGCGATGCGCGACACGGCCTCGCGGACGTTGCGGCGCACGAGGATGCGGCTCTCCGGCGTGAGGGCGTTGGTGAAGAAGATCTCCGAGTCGCGGAAGTGGAAGGCGAAGAGCAGCTTGCGCAGCACGCCGCCGATGGGCACGCCGCCGCTGCCCTCGTAGGTGCTGCGGACGTTGGAGTCGCCCATCGGGTAATCGAACTCCTTGACGTTGGTCCGCACCAGCGCGTAGGTCGACGGCTTCTCGCCGTAGTAGATCTCCGGCCGGTCGATGCGGATCGGCACCGTGGACTTGGGCGGCAGGTCCTTCATGAAGAAGACCGGCAGGCCGCTCTCCTCCATCTCGTTGACCGGGTTCATGACCACGCCGTAACCGTGCGTGAACTCCAGATGGGCGTTGACCCAGGTGCGGTTCTGGATCTGGGCGGTGTCCAGCTCGCGCAGGGAGAGCATGACCTGGCGGTTCTTGCCGTCGATGCGGTAGCGGTCGATGTCCACGTCGCCGAACTCGTAATAGGTGCGGATCTCCTGCAACTGCTTGTAGGTGCGCAGCAGCGGCGCGTAGTCCCAGAGGCGGATGTTCTCGACCGTCTCGGTGTCCTCGTAGAGATCGGCGCGGGTGACCTCCGGGGCCGGGGTCATCTGGAAGGTGCGCACGCGGTCGAGGCCGAAGGCGCGCCGCGTCGCCGCGATGTGGTGTTCGAGAAAGGGCTTCTCGCGCTCGTACTCGTTGGGCTTGACGATGTAGTTCTGCACCAGCGGCGGCACGACGCCCTGGGCCAGGAAGCCGAGGACGAGCAGGGCCGCGACGAGCGCGCCCGAGGCCTTCCACATGGGGCGGAAGAAATTGGCCAACAGCAAAACGGCGGCGGCGAGCACGGCGACCGACAGCAGGGTCAGCGCCGGCAGCCGGACGTGAAAGTCGGTGTAGCCGACGCCGTGCACGATGCCGTCGGGGGAGTGCAGCAGCCCGTAGCGCGACAGCCAGAGCCGCAGGCCGAACAGGAAGAGCAGCAGCGAGCCGAGCGCGAAGAGGTGCAGGCGCGCGGGCTTCACCAGCACGATGCGGTTGCCCTCCGAGCGCAGGGCGCGGCAGAGCAGGTAGACGATGCCGGTCCCCATCAGGGCCGTCATCACGATGCCCTGCAACCAGCCCTGGAGCGATTGAACGAAGGGCAGGGTGAACACGTACCAGGCGACGTCGCGCCCGAAGATGGCGTCCGTCTCGCCGAAGGGGACGCGGTGCAGGAAGCGCAGCAGCACCATCCAGTCGAGGCGGTTGCCCGCCGCGCTCATGAAGGCCATGAGGGCGGCGAAGCCGGTGACGTAGAGGGGCGGGACCAGCGTCGCGTCCGCCTGCCCCGTCGCCGCGCGGAACTCGTCGGTACCGATGCGCACGGCCCGCCGCCAGTGATAGCGGAAGAAGAGGAAGGCGGCGACGCCGAAGGCGAGGAAGCAGCCGACCTGCGGCAGGATACGCCCCCACAGGACCGACGAAAAGCCGAGCGAGCGGTACCAGAGCAGGTCGGCGTAGAAGTCCACGATCCCCGTGAAGCCGGAGAGCAGCAGGAGCAGCGCCCCGATCAGGATCAGCGGTATCTTGGGGATACGGGGGATGCGCGGCATCTCGCGCCCGCCGCCGCGTCCCCAGCCGCCGTCGTTGTCGCCGTCGCCGTCCGTCCATTCGCGCTCGCCTCTGCCCTGCTGCTGCAAAATCGAGCGCAGCCAATCCTCTATGTTGTTCATGGAATCACCCTTTCGCTGGTGCCGTTGGGGGGTATTATAAGGGACGCGTGACATTTTGTCCGCGACGGAACGTATTTCCGCGCGGCGCACAACGATCAAACGGGCGGACGCCTGTCGCGCCGAGCGGCCCGCGACCGCCAGCTTGCGCCATCTATAGTAAAATGGCGAAGGTACGGGGAGAGCGAAGCGGATCCGACAGGCACGATGAAAGATTCGGAGGGCACGAACACATGATCGTCAAGGAAAAACAGGTGAAGGATTATCTGAGCGCCTCCAAATTGGGCGCGGCATATACGATCAACCCCTATGTCGGCTGCCCGCACGCCTGCAAGTATTGCTACGCGACCTTCATGAAGCGCTTTGCCAACCACCCCGAGCCGTGGGGCGAGTTCCTCGACGTCAAGCGCTGCGACAAGCCCATCGACCTGAGGAAGATCGCCGGGAAAAACGTCTTCATCGCCAGCGTCACCGACTGCTACAACCCGTACGAGGCCGAATACGGGATCACGCGGTCGATTCTGGAGCAGTTGCCGCCGAGCGACTGCTACTTACAGGTCTCGACCAAGAACAAGCTGATCCTGCGGGATCTGGACCTGTTGAAACAAATCCGCCGCCTCAGCGTCGCCCTGTCCGTGAACACGCTGGACGAATCGTTCCGGGCCGACATGGACAGGGGCAGCACCATCCGCGAGCGGCTGGAGACGCTGCGGACGCTCCGCGAGCACGGCATCTACACCATCCTCTTCATGTCCCCGATCTTCATCGGCATCACCGACTGGCGGGCCATCATCGAAACCAGCCGGGATTTCGTCAGCGAATACTGGTTCGAGGACCTGAACCTGCGGGGCGCGTACAAACCCGTCATCCTCCAGTACATCCGGGACCAATACCCGGAGCGCTATCCGCAGTACGAACGGATTTACCTGCGCGGGGACCGGACGGAACTGGCGGTTATGGAGGACGAGATCCGCGGCTATTGCGACGGGCACGGTATCCGTTATTCCGATTACTTTCATCATGCGGAAGTGATCCGTAAAAGCAAGGAGAACAGGATTCTCGGGAAAAATCGATAGGCCGGAACAGGCCGGGGAGGATCGCGACGGATGCCGGAATTGCCGGAAGTAGAGACGGTCAGGAGGATATTGGAGCCACAGTTGCGCGGCCGCGTCGTCACGGGGCTGGACGTCCACCACCCCGCCGTGCTGGCGCACCCCGCGCCGGAGGCATTCCGCCAGGCCGTCCGGTCCACCCGCATCGGCGAGCTGGGGAGGCGGGGAAAATTTCTGCTGGTACGGTTGGACGGCGGCGCGGCGCTGGTCATCCACCTGCGCATGACGGGACAACTGCTCCTCACGCCCCCCGATTACCCAATAAAAGCGCATACGCACGCCGTCTTCCGCCTGGACAACGGCAACGAGCTGCGCTTCGTCGACACCCGCCGCTTCGGCCGCCTCTGGCTGTTGGGCGCGGAGGAAGGGGACACGCTCACCGGCATCCACAAGCTGGGTCCGGAGCCCTTCGACGAGGCGTTCGGCGCGGCGTATCTGGAGCGCACACTGGGCAAACGGCGCATCGCCGTGAAACAGGCGCTGCTGGACCAGGCGGCGGTCGCCGGGATCGGCAACATCTACGCCGACGAGTCGCTCTTCGCGGCGAACCTGCACCCCCTCCGCCCGACCGACTCCATCCGGCGCGCGGAGTGGAAACGGCTGGCGGCGGCGATCCCACAGGTGCTGGACAAGGCGATCGCCGACAACGCCATGACGCCGGAGGAATATCTGGCGGGCGAGGGCACGGAGTACCGCAACACGCCCTTCTTTCAGGTATACGGGCGCGCGGGCTTGGCGTGCCCGCGCTGCGGAACCGTCCTGGAGCGTATCAAGATCGCCGGGCGCGGCAGCTGCTACTGCCCGCGCTGCCAGAAGGCACGATAGGGGTTATGATGAGAGAGTGGTTCTATTATGTCGGCGAACAGGTCATAGGTCCGTTGCCGGAGGACGATATCCGCGCAATGGTGTCGAGCGGCGAACTGGGTATGGATTCGCTCGTCTGGGACGGAGATCCCCAGGAGGGCGGCAAGGGCTGGGTCAGAATACAGGATACATCGATCGGGCTGCCACAGCCTCCAGCGGGAATCGCCCCGCCGTTTGCCACGCAGTCCCCGCCCACATCATCAAACGAGGCGGTTTTCTCCGACGAGTTGAAGAGTATGGGGTTTTGGATTTTCATTGTCTTCACGGTCTCGACGCTGATCAACCTATGCTTTACCGGAATGTTCTCCAGATTCTACTCGGGCAGGTATGATTTTATGCTGGGTGTTGTACTTTGCTCGAAAATGATCGATGTGGCCGCCTGCCTGATACCCGCTGCAATGACGAGATACGTGATATTGAAAAGGCCCGTGGAAAGACTATGGGTCGCCGTTTTGATCGCGTTTATTCCACTCAACATCATCGGCGTTATCATCAGTATGCTGTTTCACATCGTATTCATGGGGTACCTGAGAAGCGCTATCAGCGTCTTAATGATGCCTGCGTGCATACTCTTGGTCTTGATCAGCGAACCTCAGTAAAAATCGGGAAGCTCGGCCACGCAAGCTCCATGCGCAAGCACCGAAGTTGGCTCGACACGCTCCCGACTGGGATCAGCCAGCAAGCACAACTTCATTATTTCTACAGATTGGACTATCGCAGCACTCTGATCATGTATCTACCGAAAATGAGCAACGGGGCGCAAAACACAGCGCCCCGCTCCACCAGCCCCCATACAAGATGTCGAGGTTTGTCGTACGACTACTCAATAATTTCCACATTCCCAACAGCATAGTCGAGAATAATATTGATCAACTCATTCCGCGTTCGCTTGCTTTCAAGTGCCAGCCTCTCCAACTCCCGTACCGTTTCTTCCTTGATACGTATCGAAAAGGTTTTATAACCGTCTTCGCCTTTCAATGCACTTTTTTTGGAAATCCTGATCACGCCATCATTCACGTCAAGCCACCTCATAAAGATTCTAGCTTGACAACATAGCCAATAATATGTTATATATTCATCACATGATATATGTTATAAGATGAGCTGAGTTGAGGCCAACAATGCGGGGACCCCAAGCGTACGAATTTTCGCTTGGGGTATCATTTTCTGTAAGTACTTTTTACAGTTATTTTGTTATGGAGATACCGACGGCGACCAAGAGTTTTACCGGGTTTGCCTGTGATATAATCGAAAATTGAGGCCCCGGCGTCCCTTCGGGGCGCTCGGGAGAACGCCCCGCGTATCCGCAAGGAAAGGGGGTGTTCTCATGGGCAAAAAGCAGCGTAAAAAGAAGAAGAACCGTCAGTGTTGCCTGACGGTTCTTCTTCGAGAGCTTGCAAAAGCCCTCTGCTACCTGCTGAGGCATTGACCGGGTTGTAAGTCCCGGTTGAGCGCCTAACTCAACCGGGCAACCCTTGAAGCCGGGGCCTCGTTTATACGTTCGAATTATAGCACAGCTTGGACTTGTAGAAAATTTGCGACGCGAAATGAACGGGAAAAAACTCACGGGTAGAACCCGACGTCCCCCCACCCGGCGTCGATTAGGACGGACTCCTGATTCAACGCGGCGATCACCTCGTCCACAATCCCGTACAGGCGGTCCTCCGCGATGCCGTAGTAGACATACAGCAGCGTCTCCTCCTCGAACTCCCGCCCCTCTTCGCTCTTCCAATAGCCGAGTGCGGGCACCACGGTAAAGCCGTCGGTGTACTTGAAGTTGATGCCGTTGACGATATCGATGGCCTCGTCGACGGTGTACACGGGGTGCATCGTGTCCTTGTCGTTGATCCCGATGTAGACGAGATAGCGGCCGACTTCCTCCTCCGCCGCCGCGCGGTCCCCGAAGTGCAGATACAGGAGCGCGAGGTTGCCGACGCAGCACGAGATCAGGAGCGCATACAGCAGCAGCGTACTCTTTTTCATTCCATGCCTACCCTTCTCTCATGCCCCGTCGCCGCCGGAGTGTAAGTCGCTTCGAGATTCCGCCGATCAATGCACGAAGGTCCGTGCCGGGAAAAGGACGGGCCAACCGCCTCAGCGCGGCTTGCACAGCACCTCGTGGATGCGGAACTTGAAGATATCCGCCGCGTGCGCGGGCGTCAGCAGCAACGCCGTATCGGCCCCGCGCCCCGTCCCGCCGACCGCGACGATCTCCTCGCCGTAGGGAACCAGCCCGGCGTCCAGGGCCATGACGGCGATCTCCACGCAGACCTTCGTCCCCTGCCCGAACATCCGCAGCGTGTGGGCCATGATCTCGGCGGGATACATGCCGCCGCTCATGTTGCTGATGCCGCGCTCCACGCCGCTGAGCGCGTGCGTCCCCGTCAGCACCTTGACGCCCGCCGCCTGCAACCGCGCGCGCACCTCGTCGGGCAGGTCGTTCCTGCCCTTCTCGCTGAAGCCGTTGACGCTGGTCACGCAGACGAGGTTGCCGTCGAACCCGGCCAGCGCCATGGCGGTCGCGCCGGTCCCGGAGGCGGCGACGATATTCCGGATTCCCCGCTCCCGCGCCGCGCGCAACGCACAGGCGACCGTCTCCGCCGTATTCTTCCTACCCGGTTCCGCGAAATACATTCCGTTTTCCCCCTGTTGCAACATTTTTATTCGATCCTTCATTCCATTTTCGGTCAAATCCATTATTTTAGCGCGCGGTAGGTCTCCCTCCGCCGCCCTTGGCGGCTTCCCTCCCGAGGGAGGCGGAGCGTGCCGTCGTTCCCAGCCCCGGCCCCCTCGACGAGGGGCTGTCGGCAAAGTCGACGGGGGGAGTGCCGCTACGTGGCCAATCATCATGAGCGATTGGATTTATCATTGGAATAACATAACGATGTCGCGGATCACACCGTCCCCACACGATATCGCAGTATCGTCCGGTACTTCGCCGGGTCCGTCTTGCGGGCATCGTTGAGATAGATTTCCCGGTGCGAACCTTCGATCCGCCGCAAGCCATTCTCCCTGGAGAACTTGTCCATCCGTGCAAACGCAGCGGGCTCGTCGTCGTAAGGCCCGACGTGCAGCATCTGCACGCAGAGGCCGTCCTCCACCGTATCGAAAACGACCTCCCGTAGCAACAGATGCGGCTTCTTTTTCTCCGTCGCCGCCAGGGCTTCGGCGAACATCTCGCGTGTCACGAAATCCGGCTGCCGGATCATGATCGTATAGGAGAAACGGCTCTTGTCGCGAGCATCTCCCCCGGCGGATGTCCACACGCCCTCCAGCGGGAAAACGGTCCAGTCCGCATAGGCGAACGCCTTACCCACACCCCCGTCGGCAGCGCAGCGCGCTTTATGCCGCATCTTGATCGGATAGGCCAGGGAGTACAGAACCCCTACCCGCTCCGAAAAATCCGGGCCGTTGGGGTCGCCCGTCCCGTCGATGGCAATGAATTTCTGCGCCGGTACCGTGACGGCGACAGGCTCTCCCGTCGCGCCGTACAACGCTTTCTCGTGCTTCTTCCATTCGTGTTTCACCGAAAACCTTCTTTCCGCTTCGCGATATCGTTATTTCAGCACGCGGAGTTTTTTCAGCATGGCGTAGGTCACGCCCACGCAAAGGCTCATGATCCCGAGCACGGCGAAGTAGCCGTAGCGGTTCTGCAGCTCCGGCATGTAGACGAAGTTCATGCCGTAGATGCCGGTGATGACCGTGAGCGGCGTCGCGAACACGGTGATGATCGTCAGCTTGTTGATGAGGTTGTTGGTGCGCGCCGTCACCGCGGAGTCGTACAGGTCCATGAGGTGCTCCGCCGCCTCGTGCAGCCCCGCCGCGAACTCGTACAGCCGGTTGATCTTCGGGTCGAGCTTCTTGAAGTGCTTCACGAGCTTGGCCGGGATCAGGTCGTTGTCGTTGTCGTCGATCTCGTCCCCGACCAGCAGCAGAAAGCGCATGCACTTCTTGATGCGAAACGTCGTGCCCTTCATCTTCACGATCCGCTCGAAGTCGATCCGGTCCGGCTTCGTCAAGATCCCGGCCTCCACGCCGCTGAGCGTCTCCTCGTAGCGGGCGAGGGCGTCGAACATCCGCGACAGCGCACCGTTCAAAAAACGGTAGTACAGCAGCGCCAGCTCCTCCCGGCCGCCCGCCGCCCGCGCGCGCTCGACCCGCAGGTCGCCGGCGATCCTCCCGTGCAGGCCGCCCTTGTCCTTGGCGACCAACAGCAGAAAGTTGCGGCCGAAATAGAGGTCGACCCGCTCGAAGGAGAAACGGCCCTCGCGGAACTCGAAGAGCACCAGCCCGACGAAATCGCAGTTGTCGTAGGATTCGAAGCGGACGTGGTCGTCCGCCTTCATCTGCGTTTTTTTCGCCGGTGCGGCGATCCCCAAGGCGTCGCGGATGCCGTCGGCCTCCTCGAAGTCGGCGACGATCAGGTAGTCGCCCGTATCCCGATACGACGACAGGTCCGGCTGCGCGGCCTCGCTTCCCAAGGCGTACACCTGCATGTCCATCTCCCCCGATCCGCCCTCACGGCGACATTTCGCGCACCATCATAATACAGGGACGCGGCGGGGGGCAAGCGCAAGGCGCACCTACCGGCGACCGTCGGCAACGGCACGACGGAGCGGGAACTGGCGCAAAGCGCCGGGCGCACAGCGTCCCGCAGGGCGGCCGATCCGGGGTGTTTCCTTTCGGGCATCATGTGGCGATATTGCCACATACAGGGCGTCGCAAACGCAGATCCAGACGGGGCTCCGCGCCGGCCTTGATCCTCTCCGGCCCAGGCTCTCCCTGCCGTCGATCCTGGTCATCTCCGGCGTGCTGGGGTGGAAAAAGACGCTGACCTACGCGGGCCTGATGATCGTCTTCTCGGCCGGCGCGGGGATCGTATACGGAGCGTTTTTCTGAACCGGAGCAAAGAAAAAGAGGGCCCCGCCGTTGCGGAACCCCCTTCTGTCCTTAGCGATGGCCGCCGTTGGCGCGCCGATTTTTTTACCAGTTGACGCAGAGCAATTCGAAATGTGCCTGCGGGTGGTCGCAGGCCGGGCACGTCTTGGGCGCCTCGCTGCTCTCGCAGACGTAGCCGCAGTTGCGGCAGCGCCACGAGACCTTCGTGTCGCGCTTGAACACCTTACCTTCGGCGATGTTCTTCGCCAATCCCAGGTAGCGCTCTTCGTGGAACTTCTCGGCGTTGGCGATGGCGCGCATGACCGCCGCGATCTCCGGGAAACCCTCCTCGTCGGCGATCTTGGCGAAGTCCGGGTACATCTCGGAGTACTCGTGGTGCTCGCCCGCCGCCGCGTCCAGCAGGTTCTGGTGCGTGTCGCGCTCCGGCCCCGCGGGGAACGAGCTGGTGATCTCGATCTCCTCGCCGGGGGTGCCCATGAAGCGGAAGAGGCGCTTGGCGTGCTGCGACTCCTGGTCCGCCGTCTCCTGGAAGATGTACTCGACCTGCTTGAAACCCTCCTTGCGCGCCACGGCCGCAAAGTACGTGTAGCGCATGTGCGCCTGCGTCTCGCCCGCAAACGCCTTCATCAGGTTCGTGTACGTCCTCGTTCCCTTGACTGCCTTCATTGCTCAATCCCTCCCATACGGTATTGCGTCGCGACCGATCGTTTCCTCATGAAGAAAGGTTAAATCATTTTCCGGGATTTGCAAGCGAAAACAGGACCAAATGCCCCTTATCACGTCATTTTTCGCTCAAAGACTCCAAACGACGGCAGGCGTCCGTATCCGCCAGGAAAACGTTCTCCCGCGCGTAGTCGACGGCCCGCCTTCCGTGGTCGTCCCGCATCTCGACGTCCGCACTCGCGAGCAGCAGCCTCTCCAGCAGGACATGTGCGGCCTCTTGATTTTCGGCGGACCGCGCCAGACAAATCAGGGCGGTCTGCCCCTTCCCTCCCCTGGCGTTGATATCCGCGCCGCCGCGCAAAAGCGCATCGGCCGTTTCCGGTTCCAGGCAGTGCCTGGCCGCCAACATCAGCGCGGTCTCCCCATCACGGCCGCTCCTGGCTTCGACGTCCGCGCCGCCCGCGATCAAAGCCGCGACGACGCCCGGTGCATTGTGAACCACCGCGTACGACAGGGCGGTCCACCCCTTTCCGTCAGTCTCGCGGACATCCGCACCGCTCATGAGCAAAGCCCGGACGGCGGCGGGATTGCCGTTATGCCTCGCCGCAAGGAGGAGCGGCGTGTCGCCGCTGTCCGAACGCGCTCGGACGTCTGCCCCGCCACGGATCAGCGTCGAGATCATCACAGGGTTCGCGCCGTATTGCGCCGCCTGCATCAGCGGCGTCCTTCCGTAGGCATCCCTGCCATTCGCATCCGCCCCCGCATGCAGCAGCTCCAGCGCCACCTCCGGCGTGTTGTAGCGGGCGGCCAGCAACAGCGCCGTCGCCCCCTCTCCGGTCTTCGCCTCCAGATTCGCACCGCCCGCGGCGAGTGCCGCGATCACCTGCGGCCTCCCGTTGTAGCGGGCGGCCTGCAACAGCGGCGTCCAGCCCTTCCTTGTTCTCGCGTCGACGTCCGCCCCTCTTTCGAGCAGGATGGACACAACCGCATGATTCGCGTTATACCGCGCAGCCCGCATCAAGGCGGTGCGCCCCTCGGCTGTGCGCTCGCCGACGTCCGCACCACCCTCGATGAGGGCGACGACGATCTCCGGAATGTTGAAAGCCGCCGCCTGCTCGAGG
>DAIRUD010000034.1:0-11476 GCA_036803565.1 Synergistaceae bacterium
GCCGGGGGTACCGGTGCGGCCACGGGTTGCGGCGCGTCGCCGCGCAGAATGCCCAACAGCTCGAAGAGGAGCAGCCCGGAAAAGACCTCCGTGCGCATGCCCCAGCGGGCGCGCGGGAAGAGCGCCGTACAGGCCGCGCTCGCCCGGCGCAGTTGGTCGTCCCGCCAGTGCGGAACCTCCGCCCGTAAAAACGCTTGCTCCGCCTCGGAGAGGGAGATCCCCGCGAACGCACCCTCGCCCCACATGCCGTAGACCCACATATCGCGGAACAGGGGAAAGAGGGCGTCGAGAAACCGCTCGGGCGTCACGCCCCGGTTGAGGAGATCGCGCAGCAGCGAGGCGGCCTCCTCCGGCCGCTCCCGCAGGAGGGAAACCCAGCGCTCCAGCTCGAAGCGGCTGCCGCCGCCGAAGAGATCGCGCACCGCATCCAGCGTCAGGGCCCCTTCGCCGAGGGCGACGGCCTGTTCGGCGAGCGACAAGGCGTCGCGCAGGGCGCCGTCGGCATTCCGCGCCACCTCCCACAGCGCCGCATCGTCGGCGGGAAAGCCCTCCGCAGCGGCGATGTCGCGCAGCCGCACCACCATATCCTCCGTCGTGATGCGGTGAAAGGGAATGTGCTGGCAGCGGGAGCGGATGGTGACCGGCACCTTATGCGGTTCGGTCGTGGCAAAGATGAAGAGGACGCCTGCGGGGGGCTCCTCCAGCGTCTTCAGGAGGGCGTTGAAGGCCTCGGCCGTGAGCATGTGCACCTCGTCGAGAATATAGACCTTCATGCCGCCCAGAAAGGAGGCGAGGCCGACGTGCGACTTCAGCTCGCGGATCTGGTCGATACCCCGGTTGGAGGCGCCGTCGATCTCCATGACGTCCATGTGATCCCCGGCGACGATCGAAACGCAGGAATCGCACACGCCGCACGGCTCCCCCTCGACGGGGGCGGCGCAGTTCACGACCTTCGCCAGCAGGCGGGCGGCGGTCGTCTTGCCGCAGCCGCGCGGGCCGGAAAACAGGTATGCATGCCCCAGGCGCTTTTCCCGGAAGGACGATTGAAGCATCCGCGCGGCGGCATCCTGGCCGACCATCTCGCCAAAGCGCTGCGGCCTGTACCTGCGGTAAAGTGCTACGTACACCCAATCCCTCCCCGTGGGCATCATGAAATCAGTACGATTCTAGCATACGACAGGCATTCATGCTGAAAAGGGTTTTTCCCATTACTTTGGAATAATGAAACACGGCATGATGCAACGAAAACAACGAATCTCTCAAGATCGCGACGTTCCGCAGCAAAACGACACGTCCGTCGCGCGCAACGGGCGAAAGGCCTCTACGCGAAACCGGGGCCGGCCTGAAAATGGCCGAGCCCCGGCCGTGCCGTCGTTCTATATCGGGCCGAACAAACTCGCTATTTCAGCGCCAACGGCGTGCAGGCGCGCGGCTCGAGGATCCGGAACGTCAGCGACTCCGTGAGGAAGAAGCGGAGCAGATCGCCCTGCCGGTCGGTATAGCCGATCGTGAAATCGCCGCCGAGCGTGAGCTCGAAATCGCCGCCGCGCTTCGAGACGAGATACGCACAATCACAGGAGGGGGTGAAGATGTACTCGTCGACCTCCGTACTGTTCTTGACGACGTCGAAGTAGGAGCGGCCGCTGACCAGCTTACCCAACGCCTCGCGCAACGACTTCCCCCCGACCAGGGCGTATGGCCCCTCGATGGAGTCCTCGACGCGCATCTTGGAGACGGCGTCGACGATCGCGCGCAGGAACGCCTCCGGATCCGCCTTGGGCAACACGACGGGCTTGTTTCCCTTGGCGTCCTTCAGGCCCTTGACGCCCGCCTGCGCGAACCCTTCGTACACGACCTTGTCCTCGAACGCGGCCGCGATGCGCGCGGCCTCCTCGACGGCGTCGAGGTCCGGGTCGCCCGCACCGCGCTCGACGTCGAAGAGCTCTTTATACGGCAATTCGAAGGCGATCCGCGACTCGACCAGGGAGACGCTCTCGCGGACGGCGCACTCGATATTGCCCGCCTTCTCCCACTTCGCCAGATGCCCCGTGGGAATCGCGGCGGCGTCCCAGCCCTTCGGCCCCTTCACGTCCACGAAGCGCCGCGCCGAGAGGTTCGCCCGCAAGGAGGCCACCGCCTGATCGTCGATCGCCTTCCACGCTTCGCTGCTGATCGGCGCAAGTCCGCGTGCAAACATATCCATTATCAAATACCTCCCTTTTTCTCTATTCTTGATCCGGGTCTCGATACGGTCCGTCTATTTGCGCAGAGAGCCGAGCCTGAGGGTGGGGCCGCCGGTTTTCTTGCCGCCCGCGTCGTCGCCGCCCTCCGCTCCGTCCGTCGCCGCCTCCTCGACCTCGATGATGGGGAGGTCGGTGAAGAGATACGTGGAAAGCTCTTCCTGGAATTTCGGAACGTTACGCCGGAACCACTCCAACAGCATGGCGATGTGCTCGATTTCCTCGTCGCGATTGTGGATCATGATTTCCTTCAAGGATTCGTCCGTCGCGACGTCCGCCCGCTGGTTGTAGTAGTTGACGGCTTCGAATTCCTCCATCACGCTGGCGATGGCGAAATCCAGCTTTCTCGCTTCGTCCGACAGATCGGAATACGGTACGTAGAACATACTGTTTCCTCCTCTCGATTTGGTTATACGGTATTACTATACACAATTTGCTTAAGCCAGCATACGTAGAAGCCATGATTCCTCGGAACGAACAATAATAACAACGATACACCTCCAGGAGAAACCGTAATACGCAAAATCTTTCAAAATAAATTGCGTCTTTTCCTTATAGACGAATGGCGGATTGCCGGTAGCATTGATCTCGATGCCTTTTATATCGAGGTTTCTGTTCGCGGTATCGCACGACAAAACAACACAAAGGGGATGTTCTCATGAGGAAACCGCTGCTCCTGACCACTCTGCTCCTCGCGCTCTGCATCGCGCCCTACGCCGCGCACGCCGCGCAGAACGACCGGATCCGTACCGCCGAGCCGTTTACGGCGACGATCCTCACGGAGGGCCTGGAATCGCCCTGGGAAATCCTCTGGGGGCCGGACGGAAAGCTGTGGGTCACGGAGCGAATGGGAAAGCGCATCGTGCGCATCGATCCGCAGAGCGGGGCCAAGAAAACGGCCTACACGGCGGAGGGCGCCCACGCGGACGGGACGCACGAAGGCATCCTCGGGCTGGCGATCGACGGCAGCCATGTCTATACCTGCTACACGTACATGAAGGACGCCGACGGCAAGCCCTCCCGTTTCAAAAAAGTCATTCGCTTGACCTACGACGCACAGTCGGAAACGCTGCGCGAGCCCGTCGAGGTGATCGAGAACGTCCCCGCGGGCGACGACCACAACGGCGGCCGCCTGGTCGTCGGGCCGGATGAAAAACTGTATCTGTCCCTCGGCGAATTGGGGCACAATCAGGGCGCGAATATGACCAAGCCCAACGAAGCGCAACGCCTTCCGACCCAAGCCGAGGTCGACGCCCGGGACTGGACCGCGTACGTCGGCAAGGTGCTGCGGATGAACAAGGACGGCTCGATCCCCGGCGACAACCCCACGCTGAACGGCGTCCGCAGCCACGTCTTCACCTACGGGCACCGCAATCCGCAGGGCCTCGCCTTCGCCGGGGAGCACCTCTTCTCCTGCGAGCACGGCCCGTCGACGGACGACGAGGTCAACCTCCTGACGTCCGGCGGCAACTACGGCTGGCCGCACGTCGCCGGGTTCCGCGACGACCAGGCCTATCATTTCGCCGATTGGTCCAAGGCGTCGAAGGAGGCGATCGCCGCCTACGACCCGAACAACCCGGACACCTTCCCCGCCGAGGGGGTTGTCGTCCAGAGGGAGACGGACTGGAGCGCCGACAATTTCGTCGAGCCGGTCAAAACCCTGCACACGGTCCCCAACGGCTACAACTTCAAGGACGGGCGCTTCTCCGCCTCCGTGGCCTACCTCAACTGGCCCACCGTCGCGCCGTCCAGCATCCACTACTACCCCAAGGACGGCCCCATCGTCAGCTGGCGGAACAGCCTGATCCTGACCACGCTCAAAACGGGGGCGGTCCTGCGGCTGAAGCTCAACGAGGACGGCAAGACCGTACAGGGCGACATCGCGACCTATTTCCACACGCCGAACCGCTATCGGGCGCTCTGCTTCAGCCCCGACCGCGGCACGGTCTACATGGTCACCGATTCGTTCGGCAACGTGCTCGACTACGACGGGAAACCCATCCAGAAGATGCAGAACCCGGGCGCGATCATCGTATTGAAATACGCCCCCGACAAATTCGACGAAGCCTACAAATAAGCGATACCGTCGCGATTCACGGGACAAAGGCACGCCGCCCGCGTACACTCGCGGGCGGCGCGTTGCGCGCAATGCACCGAGGCGGCCGAGGAAGCGGAATGAACGGTCAGCGGATTTACAGCCGAAAACCCTCCGGCATCGGGTCGCCGGGCTCCAGGACGAGCCGGTTGAAGCCCATGATGTAGGCGTTGCCGGAGATCTTCGGCACGATCGCCGCGTTGCCCGCGACGACCGTTTCCTCGACGATCGTCCCCTCGAACACCGTGTCGATGATGCTGTGATTCTCCAACGTCATGCCCGGTCGGAGAATGCCCTTGGCGCAGAGCTGCGCCATGCGCGCGGACGTCCCCGTGCCGCAGGGGGAGCGGTCCACCTCCGCCTCGCCGAACACCGTCACGTTGCGCGTGACGACGCGATCGCCGCGCACCTCCGGCGGCGTGATCAGGACGGTGCCGTAGATCCAGTCGATGCCCGCTTCCAGCGGATGTACGATGCGCTCCCGCCGCCCCAGCGTCTCCTTGATCTCCATGGCGACGGCGGTCAACGCGGCCGCGTTTTCCGGGACCACCTCCAGCCCGACCTGCGCCGCCTCGACGAAGACGTAGAAGGCCCCCCCGAAGCAGACGTCCGCGGTCACCGTGCGCCCGTCCCGCAACGGCACCGATATCCCGGCGCGATAGAGGAAGGCGGGCACATTGTGGAAGAAAACGCGCTCCACATGCCCGCCGCGCATCTCCACATACGACGTGACGCGCCCGGCGGGCGCGTCGATCTTCAGCTCGTTGACGCCGTCGCGGCCGGGCATCATCCCCGTGTCGAAGAGCACCTTGGACACGCCGATCGTCCCATGTCCGCACATCGTGCCCATGCCGCCGTTCTCGATGAAGAGCACGCCGACGTCCCCGTCGGGCGTCGCCGGGGGGGTGAGGATCGCCCCGTACATGGCGTCGTGCCCGCGCGGTTCGCGCATCACCAGCTTTCGGCAATCGTCCAGATGCTCCAGAACGTAGCGGCGGCGGTCGAGCATCGTCTCCCCATGAATGGCCGGGAACCCCGACGTGACGATCCGCACCGGCTCTCCCGCGGTATGCGCGTCGATACAGGTGATCATGCGGCGGAACTGCATACGCTTTCCCTCCTCGCAATATATGAGTGTGAAAATACAGGATGTGCGCGCCTGCGCGCGTTTGCTTCGCGAGGTTCCGTCCTCGAAGGTCCGGGGCCGGCGGCCCGGATGCTAACCGCCCGGCGCGGCAAGGTCCAGGTCGAACCGCCCCGCCTCCACCCGGTAGCCGTGCTCGAGGCGGGGAAGCCTGCCCCCGAGATGGATCAGCCGCCGCACCTCCTCCGCGCGCCGGTTCAAAGCCTCCAGCCCGGACAGCCGCCAGAGCCAATTGCCGTCGACGGTGGAGGGCGTGTTGGTGCGCGCTTCGCCGCCGAGCCGCAGGATGTCCTGAGCCGCGAAGACGGCCAGGTCGGCCGTGCTGAAAATCGCCATGCGCAGCATCGCGTCCGCCGCATCGGCGGCGTCGGCGCACGACAACCCCGCATAGGCGAGGAAGTTGTCGCGCTCCAGCGGCGTGGCGTCCTCGTCCCACCACCCCGCGATGGTGTTGTTGTCGTGCGTGCCCGCATAGACGACGCAGTTCCGCCTGTGCCGGTGGGGAATATAGGGGTTGTCCGGCATCCCCTCCCCGAAGGCGAACTGAAGCACCTTCATGCCGGGCAGCCGAAAACGCTCCATGGCGTCGGTCACGGAGTCGCTCGCCACGCCGAGGTCCTCGGCGATGAAGGGGGGACACGCCCCTCCGGGATAGAAGTTCTCCTCGAGAACGCGGAGGAAATCTCCTCCCGGGCCTTCTCGCCACGCGCCCCTGACGGCGGTCTCCTCCCCGGCGGGGATGGCCCAGTACTCCACCAATCCGCGGAAATGGTCGATGCGCAGGCGGTGGACGCCCCGCAGCACGTGCCGGATGCGCCGCATCCACCAGCCGTACCCGTCCTGCCGCATCTCGTCCCAGCGATAGAGCGGGTTGCCCCAGTGTTGCCCCTCCTCGCTGAAATAGTCCGGCGGAACCCCGGCGACGGAGGTCGGCCGCCCCGTTTCGCCCAACTCGAAAAAGCGGCGATATCCCCAGACATCGGCGCTGTCGTCGGCCACGTAGATCGGCATGTCGCCGATCAGCTCGATCCCGCGGCGCTCGCAGGCCTCGCGCAGCTCGCGGAGCTGGAGGTGGAAGAGGAACTGCACGAACCTTTGGAAATCCAGAGCACGTGCCACGTCGGGGCGCGCCTTGAGCGGATCGAGCGCGGACCAATCGCGGTCCCGCCAGGCGGGTCGCCATTCCCACCACGGCGCGCCGTCCTCCATCCGCTTCAGCACGGAGAAGAGCGCGTAATCTTCCAGCCAGTGGGCCTCCTCCCCGCAAAAATCCAGGAACGCGTCGGAGATGCGGCGAAACGCCCGCATGTCCGCGCCGTCGTCGCGAAAGCGATCGTACGCGTCGCGCAACAGATCGCCTTTTATCGCCTCGGCGGCGGCGTAATCCGCGGCGTCCGCGGGGACCAGGGCACAGCGCCGCAGCGCCGCCTCGTCGAGAAGACCCAGCTGCGCGAGCCGGTCCGGGGCGACAAAGAGCGGGTTGCCCGCAAACGCCGACGGGCTGCTGTAGGGCGAATACGCATTGGCCGCGACGGTCGGCGCAAGGGGCAGCACCTGCCAGGCGGCGATCCCCGCGCGGTCGAGAAAGTCCAGAAACGCAAATGCGCCCTCGCCGAAATCGCCCACCCCGTAACAACTCGGCAGGCTGGAGATATGCAACAACATTCCCGCTCTTCGCGCTCTCCCCGACATCGCGGTTCCCCCCTCGGCGACGGCGCGGGCGCGCCGTCATGTTATAATGTGGTCACGAATACATTGTGCCCATTACGGCACGGGGTGTCAAAGTGTTTTTACTTCTCGTATGCGAGAATGCGCCGCTCTTGCGATATGACGGCGCCGATGCGGGGGCGAAACGGCGGCCGGGATGAGGGGCGAATCCGCCCGGGCAGCGGTTTACGCCCTTAACGCTTGATCGGTGCGGAGAACGCCGGGGGCGGCAGGTACGAACGGACTGGGAAGGAGCAACGCGAAGAATGTCGGAAATACCGGAAGCGGAAAAGAACCACCGGGAGATGGACGCGGCCTTCGACACGGCCCACGCGGATTACGGCGCGAAGGATATACAGGTGCTGGAGGGGCTGGAGGCCGTACGCAAGCGCCCCGGCATGTACATCGGCGATCAGGGCCCGCGCGGCCTGCACCACCTCGTCTACGAGGTCGTGGATAACTCGATCGACGAGGCGCTCGCGGGCTTCGCCGACCGCGTGGAGGTCGCCATCCACCCGGACGGCAGCGTCTCGGTGCTGGACAACGGCCGCGGCATCCCCATCGACCGCCACGAGGGGACGGGCAAGTCCGCGCTGGAGGTCGTCATGACCGTCCTGCACGCGGGCGGCAAATTCGACAAGGGCGCCTACCAGGTCTCCGGCGGCCTGCACGGCGTCGGCGTCTCCGTCGTGAACGCCCTCTCCCGCTGGATGGAGGTCTACGTCTGCAAGGACGGCAGCGAGTATATGCAGCGATACGAACGCGGCGTCCCGGCGACGGACCTTACCCGCGTCGGCGCTTCCGAGACCCACGGTACGCGCGTACAGTTCCTGGCCGACGACGAAATTTTCTCGACGACCGAATATTCCTCCGAGACGCTGAAAAGTCGGCTGCGCGAGCTGGCCTTCCTCAACCCGGGCCTTACCATCGTCTTCGACGACCTGCGCGCGGACGAGGAGGGCCGGACAGCGGCGACGAAGACCTTCCACTACGAGGGCGGCCTGCGCTCTTTCGTCGAATACCTCAACCGCGGCAAGGAAGCCGCCTTCAAACCGCCGCTCTTCATCCAGGGTGCCAAGGACCACACGTCGGTGGAGGTGGCGCTGCAATACAACGACACCTTTATCGAGCGCATCTTCGCCTTCGCCAACCTCATCAACACCGTGGAGGGGGGCACGCACGTCTCCGGCTTCCGCACCGCGCTGACCCGGGCCATCAACGACGAGGCGCGCCGGGCCAAACTTCTCAAGGAGAAGGACGCCAACTTTACCGGCGACGACCTCAAGGAAGGCCTGACCGCCGTCATCTCCGTCAAATTGATGGAGCCGCAGTTCGAGGGGCAGACCAAGACGAAGCTGGGCAACGGCGACGTCAAGGGCATCGTCGACTCCGCCGTCTACGAGGGGCTGAAGGTCCTCCTGGAGGAACAGCCGGAGATCCTCAAGCCGATCGTGGAGAAGGCGTTGCGCGCCCGCCAGGCGCGCGAGGCGGCGCGCAAGGCGCGCGACCTGGTGCGGAAGACGGCCATGAGCCGTGGCCTGGACCTGCCGGGCAAGCTGGCGGACTGCTCCAACCGCAACCCGGCGGAGTGCGAGCTGTACATCGTCGAGGGAGACAGCGCGGGCGGCAGCGCCAAGCAGGGGCGCGACCGCAACTTCCAGGCCATCCTGCCCCTGCGCGGCAAGATCCTCAACGTGGAAAAGGCGCGGCTCGACAAAATCCTCTCCAACGACGTCGTGCGGACCATCGTACAGGCGCTCGGCTGCGGCCTCGGCGACGATTACGACCCCGCCCGCCTGCGCTACCACAAGGTCTTTCTCATGGCCGACGCGGACGTCGACGGCGCGCACATCCGCACGTTGCTGCTGACGCTCTTCTACAGATACATGCCGCAGATCATCGAAAACGGCCATCTCTACGTCGCGCAACCCCCGCTCTTCCGCGTGCAGGAGGGCAAGAACATCCTCTACTGCTATTCGGAGAAGGAGCTCAAGGCGATCACCGAAAAGATGGATCCCAAGCGCACGCACGTCCAGCGCTACAAGGGGCTGGGCGAGATGAACGCGGAGCAGCTCTGGGACACGACCATGGACCCGCACAACCGCGTGACGCTGCGCGTCGAGGTGAACGACCCGATGCTGACCGACGAGCTCTTCGGCATCCTCATGGGCGACGCCGTCGAACCGCGCCGGGAGTTCATCGAGAGCCACGCGCGCGAAGTCCGCAACCTGGACGTCTGAGCGATGGGTACGGCGCGACAGGGCAGGCCGGACTGGGAGGCGTACTTCCTCGCCATGGCGTTGATCGCGTCGTCGCGGAGCACCTGCCTGCGCCGCAAGGTGGGCGCGGTCGTCGTGTCGGCCAACCGCATCGTGGCGACGGGCTATAACGGCTCGCCCGCGAACACGCAGCACTGCACCGACATCGGCTGTCTGCGGCAGCGGATGGGCGTCCCCTCCGGCGAGCGGCACGAAATATGCCGGGGGGCGCACGCGGAGATGAACGCGATCGCCCAGGCGGCGGCGCACGGCGTCCCCATCGACGGCTGCACGCTTTTCTGCACGCACGAACCCTGTTCGATGTGCAGCAAACTCCTGATTCAGGCGGGATGCCGCCGCATCGTCTTCCTGCACGCATACCCCGACGACCTTTCGCGCAGCCTGCGCAAGGAGGCGGGGATCGAATCCGCCGTGTACGAAGCGGAGGACGTGGCCGACCGGGTGCTCGCGGCGATTCCGGGAGACCTGTAGCCGCCGGCCGCGCGTCCCGCCCGCAGCGATCTCCGCCGCCGCAACGACAATCACGACACTGGAGGTTCCCCATGAATTTTACGCGAGACGAATCCCTTGCTTTTTTCGAAGCGCACAACAAGGACGAAATGCACCGCCGCCACGCGCTGGCGGTGGAGGCCGCGATGCGCCACTTCGCGGGCCTGTACGGGGAGGACGCGGAGCTTTGGGCGCGCGCGGGACTGCTGCACGACATCGACTGGGAGACGACCCAGTCCGCCGAGGCCGGACACCCCGTCAAGGGTGCGGAGTGGCTGCGCGAGAAGGGCTACGAGGAGGAACTCGTCCGCGCCGTGCTGGCGCACGGGTGGGATTTCTCCGGCGTGGAGCCCGTCAGCCGCATGGAAAAGACGCTCTACGCCGTCGACGAACTCACCGGGTTCGTCACCGCCGTGGCGCTCGTGCGCCCGAGTAAGTCCCTCGCCGACCTCGAGGTCAAATCGGTGAAGAAAAAGTGGAAGGACAAGGCCTTCGCGCGCGGCGTCGACCGCACCGTCGTCGAGAAGGGGTGTGCGCTCATGGGCGAAAGCCTCGACCACCTGATCGAACAGACCATCGCGGCGCTGCGCCCCGTCGAGCGGGACCTCGGCCTGGGCGCCCCCTGAAGAGAACCGAGGCCCCGGGGGCGGAGCGGAGACCGCTTTGCATAATACCGTTCCGAAAACGGTTCTTTTTCGTTTTTAAACATTTACGTTGTACTGCGGATGTCCGCCCTCGGCGTTGACGCCATGATACAAGTGTGTTTCAGCGCTTCGCCGGTGGGATATCCATCTCGCCTCCACAATACGATTCCATATGAGGGGGAGTACGCGTGTCGATCAACCTAATCCTGGCCGACGACCACCCGTTGACGAGGGCGGGGCTTCTGGCTTATCTTGCGAAAGAACAGGACTTCAACGTTCTCGGCGAGTTCGCGGACGGAGAGGCGGCCTGGAACGGCATCAAGGAGCTCAAACCGCAGGTCGCCCTGCTCGACATCCGCATGCCGGGGCTGGACGGCGTTTCCATCACGCGCAAGATCAAGGAGGAGGGCCTTCCCGTCATCTCCCTGATGCTCACCAGCTACGACGCCCAGCAGTATGTCCTCTCCTCCCTGCGCGCGGGCGCGCGGGGCTACGTCCTCAAGTCCTCGACGGCGGACACGCTCTCCCGCGCCATCCGCATCGTCGCCCGCGGCGGGCTCTACCTGGACAGCGAGGTCGCGAACACCGTGGAGGAGGGGGAGAACATGTCCCCCGAGCCGATCTCCGCGCGGGAGCGCGAGGTCCTTCTCCTCGCCGCGAAGGGGCTTTCCGGAAAGGAAATCGCCTCCCAGCTCTTTATCAGCGAGCGCACGGTGCAGACGCACCTCGCCTCCATCTACGACAAGCTCGGCGCCCGCAACAAGACGGAGTCGATGCTGCTCGCCCTGAAATACGGCGTGGTCATGCTGGAGGAACTGCTCGACTGAATCGCGCCCCCCGGGAGGCAGGGAGTACCGCCGCGGCCGACAGAGTCGGCC
>DAIRUD010000035.1:0-11313 GCA_036803565.1 Synergistaceae bacterium
CCCTTCGCGCGCCAGAGGACGCGCAGGCGGCCCACCATTTTCCCGGCGAAGTTCTTCCGGACCAGGACGTGGGAGACGGGGATGACGTGCTGCCCCTTGCTGTGGCGCTCGCGCCGCGCTCGCGCGATCTCCTCTGGGGTCGCCACCTCTTCGATGTGGATGACCCGCTTGGGCATCGGCAGTTCGAGTTTTTTGATGATCCGCTCGGCCATGCCGTCGGAAGTGGCGATGATCATCACGGAGCAGGGCGCGGCGGATTCGAAGAAATCCATGACCGACTTCCTGTGGTCATCGTACTCGAAAAGTGCCCGCCGGATGGCGCGGATCTGATTGCGCTCCGTCTTGGCGCTCTTCCCGGCGACGATCGTCGTGCGCCGGATGATCAGGCCGTCGTCGATGATATAGTCCGCGTCCAAATAATCCGCGACGAACTGCGCGCGCTGGCTCTTCCCCGTTCCCGCCGCTCCGACGAACGCGTACACCTGAATGTCGCGAAACGCCGCCTTGGGTTCGTAGGTCGCGCCCGCCATGTCCTATGCCTCGTCGGCAATCGGTTCGACATCCGCCCCAAGGGCGGACAGCTTGTCGACAAGCCGCTCGTAACCGCGCCAGACGTGTTGGAGCGAACAGACGACCGTCTCGCCCTCGGCGGCCAGACCCATGAGAATCAGCGCCGCTCCCGCGCGCAGGTCGGAGGCGTGTACCTCCGCTCCCGTGAACTTCGGCACACCGGTGATGACGACCGTGTTGCCCTGTATGTCGATCTTGCAGCCCATCTTCCGGAACTCCGCCACATGCACGTAACGGGAATCGAAGACGCTCTCGTGGATGACGCTGGTGCCCTCCGCCAGACAGAGCGCGGCCATGATCTGCGGCTGTACGTCCGTGGGGAATCCGGGATAGGGCTGCGTCTTCAGCATCACGCCGCCCCAATTCTTTCCCTCACAGCAGACCGATACGGTGTTTCCGGCAACGTCCACGGAAACGCCCGCCTCTTCGAGCTTGCCGAGCAACGCCTCCAAATATTCCGGCACGATCCCCTTCACGGAAATCCGCCCCCGCGTCATCACGCCCGCCAGCAAGTACGTGCTGGCCTCGATCCGGTCGGGAATGATCTCCACCTCCGCGGACTCGAGGCGGTCACGCCCGCGAATGCGGATCGTCTCCGTGCCGTCGCCGACGATTTCGGCCCCCATCGCGCGCAACGCGTCCGCGAGGTTGACGATCTCCGGCTCGCGCGCGGCGTTTTCCACCACCGTCTCTCCGGGGACGAGCGCAGCGGTCATGAGGATGTTCTCCGTCGCGCCGACGGACGGGAAATCCAGAGGAATGCGCGCGGGAACCAGGCGTTCGGCCTCGGCATGGACCGATCCCTGCTCCAAGTCGATCTCCGCGCCCATGCGCGCAAGGGCTTTCAGGTGAAAATCGATGGGGCGGCTGCCGATCGCACAACCGCCGGGCAACGGCAGAACGGCGCGCTGACAGCGGGCCACCAGCGGCCCGAGGACGAGGGAGGAGGCCCGCATCCGGCGGACCAGGTCCGCGGGCGCCTCCCACTTGAGGTCGGCCGGCACGTCGAGCGTCATGCGGCCCGCCTCGTAGTCGACCACGATTCCGAGGTGCCGCAGCAGGTCCGCCATCGTGTGGATGTCCTGCAGGTCGGGAACGCGTTCCAGCGTCAGGCGGCGCCCCCGTAGGAGGATCGCCGAGGCCATCACCGGCAGCGCCGCATTTTTCGCCCCTTGCGTCAGGACGCTTCCGCAAAGGGGCTTTCCACCCCGGATTCGCATTTTATCGTTCAACAGCGTCACTCCAGTCGAATTCAGCGATGCGATGGCGCCACCGTCGGCGCGCGCACCATACGCGGACTATCATACCCCAAATGGGCGGAGATGGGGAGGGCTTACCGCGCGCGCCGGCGCAGCCGCCAGGAAAGGGCGTCGACGATCCGCTGTGCGGCGTTGCCGTCGCCGAAGGCGTTCTCCGCACACCTGCCGCGAATCCGCTCGTACGCGTCCGCGTCGGTGAGCAGGCGGTCGGCCTCCTCCACGATGCGGGCTTCGCTCGTGCCGACCAGGATACCGCTTCCCCGGTCGAGGACCTCCGGACGTTCCGTGACGTCGCGCAGGATCAAAAGCGGTTTGCCGAGCGCGGTGGCCTCCTCCTGCACACCTCCGCTGTCGCTCAGGATCAGGCGGCAACGGTCCATCGCCCAGACGAAATCCGGGTAGTCCAGCGGCTCGCACAGGATCACCCTTTCGTCCCCGCCCAACATGCCGCGAAACGTCTCCCGCACCGTCGGATTCTTATGCATGGGGATGAGGATGCGGTCCAACAAGTCGCGGGCCAGCAGATCGGCCAGCGCCCGACAGATCGCCTCCATGGGGGCGCCCCAGGATTCGCGCCGGTGCGCGGTCACCAGAGCGAAACGGCCGTTGCCGGAAAGAGGCGACAGGCACGGGTCCTTCGGCACGTCTTTGGCGGCCAGCGCCGCGTGTAGGGCGTCGACCACCGTGTTGCCCGTCACGTATATTTCGCTGGGCAGGACGCCCTCGCGCACGAGATTCTTCATCGCGGATTCCGTCGGCGCGAACCACCATTCCGCGATCCGGTCGACGATCACGCGATTGAGTTCCTCGGGGAAGGGATGGCGCATGTCGGCGCTCCGCAACCCCGCCTCCACGTGCCCCACCGGGATGCCGCGGTAGAAGGCGGCCAGCGCGGACGCAAAGGTCGTCGTCGTATCCCCGTGCACGAGCACGGCGTCGGGAGCATCCGCGTCGAACAGCTTTCCAACCTCGACCAGGACGGCGGACGTCACGTAATCGAGCGACTGGCCCTGTTTCATCAAGGCCAGGTCGCAGTCGGCCGAGAGCGAGAAATAAGCCAGCGCCTGCCGCAGCATGTCCGTATGCTGTCCCGTGGCGATGACGCGCACCAGGAAACTGCCGCGCGATTTCAGCTCGGCGATCACCGGAGCCATTTTGATCGCCTCCGGGCGCGTCCCGATCACGATGTCGATCTTTTTTTTGTCGTCGCGATCCATCAAAATAGAATGCATTCCGTATCCTATGCCCTTTCGTTCAATTGCCGGCAACCAGCAGGCGGTATCCCACGCTGACGAGCAGGGCGTGCACCACGACGAGCACACTCAGCACCTGCCACGTCCGCAGGTGAAAATCGAGCAGAATATGATGCGCATGTCCTCGATCCGGATAAAACGGCGATTTTCGCATCGCCATGCGACGCAGCATGGCGATCAGCGTATCGACGACCGGCACGCCGCCGATGAGGAGAAGAACGATCGCCAGGAGTACCGGATGGATGTCGAAAAAACGGGGGAACAGATCCCAGGCGAGGTGCGACGCGCACACATACCCCAGCAGCGTCGCCCCGCCGTCGCCCAAAAACGTTCGCGCCCGGGGAAAGTTCCAGAGCAGCACTCCGGCGATCAACCCGCAGAAGGGCAGCCAGGTGTAGGGATTGCCCCCCCGATACGCGATATAGGAGGAGACGAGCGCGATCGACAGCGCCAGCCCGTCCATCCCGTCGACGAAGTTGTAGGCGTTGGTGCAGCCCGCGACCCACAGGACGAGCAGCGCCTTCTGGACGGGCGGGACGGAGAGGGGGAAGACGACCCAGATCGCGGCGAGCAGGTGAACGATGAGCCGCTTCATGGGGGGCAGGGAGTGCATGTCGTCCATGTAGCCGACCAGAAAGACCAGCGTCGCCCCGGTCGCGACGTACGGCACCTCCACCCCGGGGTTCGGGTTGACGAGGGCCCACAGGAGATAGCCGGTCCACAACACGATGCCCGCGCCGCGCGGGGTCACGCTCCGGTGCTTCTTGCGGCCGCCGGGCACGTCCAAAAGGCGAAACGTCTCGGAAAGCCGCATGGAAACGGGCGTCGCGATAATGCCCCACATAAAGTTCAACAGTGCGGAGAAAAACGCCACGCCCGCAACTCCGTCACTTCGTACCGAACAATCTGTCTCCGGCATCCCCGAGGCCGGGGACGATATAGCCGTGATCGTTCAGGCACCGGTCCAGCGCCGCCGTGAAGATGTCGACGTCCGGGTGGTCCGCCGCGACGCGCTCGACGCCCTCCGGCGCGGCGATGAGGGAGACGAGAGAGATGCGCTTGCCGCCGGAGCGCTTGATGTGGGCGATCGAGGCCGACGCGGAGCCGCCCGTCGCCAACATCGGGTCGAGGACGAAAATATCGCGGTCGCCGATGTCGTTGGGCAGCTTGCAGTAATAATCGACGGGCTGCAGCGTCTCCGGGTCGCGATAGAGCCCGATGTGCCCCACCTTGGCGTTGGGCACGAGGCGCAGGATGCCCTCGACCATGCCCAACCCCGCCCGCAACACCGGAATGACGGCCAGCTTCTTGCCCGCCAGCGAAAACGCCTTGGTCTTGCAGAGCGGCGTTTCGACGTCGATCTCCTCCACGGAGAGGTTTCTCGAAATCTCGTAGACCATCAGCCCGGCGATCTCCTGCGCCAGCTCGCGGAAATCCTTCACCGTCGTGTGCTTGTCGCGAATGATCCCGATCTTGTGCTGGATCAGGGGGTGCTCCAGGACGACGACCCGGCGGCGGGTGCCGCAGGACGCCTCCGCCGGCATGCGCGCTTCGCCGTCGTATACCTTCTGCCGCCGCACGAGGTGTCTCCCCATCTCGGCCTGCGTGTCCAGCCAGACGCGCAGGATCTCCCGCGCGAGATCGCTTCCCGTCACCCGGCTTCCCAGCACGAGCACGTTGGCGTCGTTGTGCTGTCGGCTCATGCGCGCCATGAACTCGTTGCTGCAGAGGGCGGCGTAGATTCCCGGCACCTTGTTGGCCGCGATGCTCATGCCGATACCCGTGCCGCAGATCAGCACGCCGCGCTCGGCGCGGCCGGACAGGACGCGCTCCGCCACCTTCTTGCTCCAATCCGGGTAATCCACCGATTGCTCCCCGGAGTAGGTGCCGACATCGTCCGGCTCATGGCCGAACTCCACAATCCACGCCTTCATCTGTTCTTTCAGCGCGTAACCCGCGTGGTCCGCGCCGATCGCGATCTTCATGGAACAACCTCCATCGTCATACACCCTGTCGCCCTACCCGGCGAGTATCCCGTCGAGAAGGTCGGCGGCCACCGTATAGGGATCCGCCTCCCGCTTCTCGATCCGCTCCAGGACCCCCCGCTGCCGTTCCGCCGACCAGGCGGCCTCTACGCGGTCGAACACGCCGCGCCGCAGAATATCCTCCACCTCGGCGGAAATTTTCTCCATTTTCCGCCGCCGTCCGTCATCCGTCCCCTGGAGGTAGGCGCGATGCGCATCGATATTTCGGATCAGATCGTCGATGCCCCGGTTCTGCTCGGCCGAGGCCAGGGAAACGGGTGGGCGCCAGTTGCGTTCGGCGATGAGGTCGAGCATCACCTTCACGTCCGCCGCGACTTTTTCCGCACCGTCGCGATCCGACTTGTTGACGACGAAGACGTCGGCAATCTCCATGATGCCCGCCTTCATAATCTGCACGTCGTCCCCCATTCCGGGGACCAGCACGAGGCAGACGGTGTCGCTGACCTTGACGATGTCCACCTCCGACTGCCCGACGCCCACCGTCTCGATCAACACGACGTCGTAGCCGCAGGCGTCGAGGATCAGCGCCGCCTCGTGCGTCGCGCCGCTGAGGCCGCCGAGATTGCCGCGCGACCCCATGCTGCGGATGAAGACGCCGCTGTCGAGCGCATGGTCCTGCATGCGCAGGCGGTCGCCGAGAATCGCTCCCCCCGTATAGGGGCTGGACGGATCGACGGCGATGACCCCCACTTTTTTCCCGGCGGCGCGGTATGCGGCGATCAACCGCGACGACAGCGTGCTCTTGCCCGCCCCCGGGCTTCCGGTAATGCCGACGGTGTGGGCGCGCCCCGTGTGCGGGTAAATCCGTTTCATCAGATCCGCGGCGTCGGGGCCGCGCCTCTCCACCCGGCTGACGAGGCGGGCGATCGACCTCGGATCGCCCGCCATCGCACGTTCGATCAATGCATCCATGTTCGCATCTGCTCCTTCATCGGTCGTTTGTCGCCCCATCCGTCCCCCCGGTCTTTCGAATCAGGGAGGGCCAGATCGGCAACCAATCCGCAAATCGTATCACGTCCAGGGTCGCAAAAAAGGAGAGGGTGGCCTCGGACGGGTAACCGAAGGTCGCGGTATCGGGCGGGAGCGGAACCGCCACCAGCCACTCCACGCTTTCGTTGAACGGCACCGTCTCCGGCACGCGGGAATAATAGCGATACCCCAGCGTCATCCGCGAAATCCTCTCCAGAAGCAGCTCCGGCGGGCGGCCGATCGTCCACAGATCGAGGCGGACCCCCTGCTGCAACAGAAAGGCGAGAAGCATCTCCATATCCGCGGGAGAGCCGGAGATTCTGGTGTCCATGACGATCACGCGGGGCATCGCCTCCCCCGCCCGGGAACGCGCGGCGATATCGGACAGGATGTCGCCGACGGCGTTCGCCGACGTGATGGCCAGGCCCGTCAACCCCGAATAATCCGCGGACGGCGAGTAGAATCGCGTCCCCCCCGCGTCGTCCGCGCCGACGGCGACGACCCGCGACGGCCGCACTTCGTTGCGCCACACGACCTGCGTCAACGGCAGATCCTTCTGCAGCAGGTCATGATAGAACGACGAGGCGGCGCCCCGCAGCATCAGCCGCTCGGCTCCGTCGCGTTCCTCGATCCAGGGGCCGTGCAGGGCGATGCCGCCGAACGCGGGCTCGTTGCCCGGGCTGACGCGGCTGACCCACCACGACCGGCCCGCGACATCCGAGACGACCGGTCCCTCGCCGCTCCAGACGAAACTCCAGGCGTTTTCCAGCCCATCGACGAGGGGCCGGATATCCGCGCTACCCGATGCGAACGGCGTGTAGACGGCCAGCGCGCCCTCCTCGGAGAGGATGTACAGCTCCCCCTGATTGCCCCAATCGACATCCCGCGGTGCGGAAATGTCGATGCGCGAACGGACCGAGAGCGTGTAGACGTCCAGCAGGTAGACCCGGCCGTTGCCCCTGTCCGCGACGGCGAGGAACGGCCCGAACGCCGCGAGGGCCACGGGCTCGAAGAGCTTTTCCGACTCCGCGCTGTCGTCCGGCCGCCACGCGGCCATCTCCCCCAGCGAGGGCATCCCGTAGAAACGCACCGCCTGCCCCGTCCTGTCAGCCACCGCCAGCAGCGTGGAATCGAGGATGGCGGCGTCCGCCACGTGGTTCGCCGAAACCCGCTCGCGCGGGAAGAGCGTCAACTTGCCCGCGTCGCCGTCGAAGACGACGCGGACGACCTCTCCGCCCTGCCGAAAGAGCAGTCCCTCTCCCGGCGAGACCGGCAAAAACGCCGCCGGGGATTCGATATCCGCGTAACCGTAGCGCGCGCGCGCGCCGGTGCGGTGAAACATCCAGAGCCGATCGCCGAGCGTGTCGCAGAGGAAGAGAAGCCTGCCGGAGGCGGAGAGCTTGCCCGCCCCGTTCATTCCCGTCAGGGCGACGCCCTCGTACGGGGCGACGCCGAGAAACGTATTCGCCGTATGGCGCCGGAAGGAGAGGGAGGCCTCCATCGAGGCGGAGTGAAGATTCCGGCGCAGAATATCCCACTCCTCGACCATCGTGTCGAGGATCAGCCTGCCGCGGTGATCCTCCCTGCGGACTTCCAAATACGCGGTCATGGCGGCGATGGCCTCCGGATAGCGCCCCAGTCGGCGCAACGCCAAGCTTCTCATGTAGTAGACGTCGACGAAATAGATATTGTCGCGCTCCGCCCGGGTCAGGCTATCCAGGCAGTTCCACAGCCGGTTGTCGAGGAAAAAGGCGTAGGCGTCGAAAAAAGCCGCCTCCGAGGCGTCCCGATCGACCGACGGCGGCGGCGGTACGGCGGCGGCACCGGCCGTCGCCGCGAGCGCCCAAAGCACAAACGCCGCCGACAGAATACGCACGATGCCGACGCTTCGCTTCATCTCACATCTCCGGCCGCGGCCCGGCACACGCCGCAGTCACCCGGTAATGATATCTTTGCCCGCAAACGCATAGAACGACAACACGATCGCGCCCGTCAGCAAAAAACCCACGAGCATGCGCAGGTACATCACCATCACTGGGCTCCCCTTCCAACGCCCCGCATAGATGTTTGCCACCATTCGGGAAACGAGAAGCGCGCCGAAGAAAAAAACCAGCGCAATCAGCGCCTGTATATTGACGGCAGGAATTTCTCCAAACAGCATCCACTCACCAACAATCCGTAAAGGTCTTTGCAACCCGGAATAGTTTAGCACGTTTTCGGAGGAAGCCGATGTAGGATATCGCCGATTTTCGGCGTCGACGGCGGCCGATGGGAACGCGTACGATCGCATTAATGTAAAATGCTCGGCCAGCTGCCACAGTCGGCCGAGCCTACACTACCCGCCTCATTTTGTACCGTTTGCAGGTTTACTCAAAACAGACAGCGCCATCGAGCGAGTTTTTGAGCTTCTTCGAGGGCAAGCTCCCTTGGGAAGGCGTGAAGCGAATATTTACGCAGAATTGGCACGCGATCGTTTCGAAACGCTTCAACTGGTGCGCGGAAAAAAGTTCAACTTTGCACAAATTTACCGGTGTTTTGTCAATGAGAAGCTGTAGCCGCCGGTGTTTTGTCAATGAGAAGCTGTTGCCGATGGACGCGGATGCGAGATACCTTCGCCAGACTTTTCATCGCAAGCGCTTGCGCCGGCAAGAAAGATTCGCGCTGGTAACTGAATTGTGATCGTGCATAGGCATGTCCAGCACGATGGGTGCACCCGGCACTCTGGAGAGCGAAGCGAGCAGGGAACGGCAGTCCGCTTCACGCTTCCGCTGAGCATCCGAGTATTTGTCAAGGAAACCGTGATAAAATGAACCGAAGGATGTATTTTGCGAGGAGGGGATCACATTGCTGACGGTGAAGAGTCTGGATTTCATTCGCCGGACGGCGGAGGAGTTCGGGGCACGGCGCGTCCTGCTCTTCGGCTCCGCTCTCGCCGAGGCGGAGGAGGACGCAGGCGACATCGACCTCGCCGTCGAGGGGCTGGATTCTCTCGCCGCTTACGATTTTATGTTGAAGCTGTTCGAAGCGCCGGAGCTGGGGGAAAAACCTGTCGATGTTGTGCGAATCGAAGCGAAGGTCCCCATTCTTCCCATCATTCTCGACGAAGGAGTTGAGATTTACGATGGTGAAACAGGCGTATCGCGATAGCTTCTCTAATCACGTGGAGAGCGTCAACGATTCGATTTTCGAAGCGGCCAGGCTGTTGGAAAAACGTCCGTGGAGCCGCGTCGAAACCGTGGCGGCGGGGGCATTTTTGGTCGATATTTACAAAGGTATCGAATCGACATTGCGACTGGTGATTGAAAAGATTTACGGAGAGAGGCTCGTAAAAAACGAATCATGGCATCGCAATCTTATCGCGCGGGCGCGCGAGTTGAATCTGATCCCGGAGGGCATCGGCAGGACGATCGACGGCATGCGTCAATACCGCCATCTACAAATGCATGGATACTCCATTGAATTGGATGAAGCGCAACTTCGTGCCAACTGTCCTGAGGCGATCAAAGCATTTCATACATATATCGAACATCTGCGAACGAATATGCCGGAGCTATTTTCTTCCATCCGCCCCTCGTGATTGTGCGCTCGATAGCACTTCACGCTTCCGCTGCGGGGGCGAAAGCGGCAACCGTGGACAGCAAGAGCGCCCTCACCCTCCCCACTGAACCGCTATCGCAACTGCCGCAAGCGGTGTAACGGTGGCGAACAGCATTACGGGCGGCGATAAGGAAGCAGAATACAATTCCGCCCGGTAGTCCGCCCGAGTAAATCAAGGAGCTACTTCCGCGTCGGATTCACCGCCGGTTTTCTTCTTTCGCACACCCGATGCGCTCGCCCGCATTCGGGAGTTTGATCTTGTCGTACACTTCGATTTTGTAGTCGAGCCGCGCCAGCGTCTTTTTCATTTCGTCCAGCCGCTCCGCGAGCTGTTTGCGTTGCTCGATCAGGATGTCCCGGCGCGCCTCGCTTGTGTCGTCGCCCTGCTGATAGAGCGCGACGTACTCGATCAGCGCCTCGATCTGCAATCCGGCGCCTCTCATGCACTTCGCGAACTCCACCCACCCGCAATCTTCGTCCGTGTAGTTTCTGACGCCGTTCTTGTTGCGGGTTACGGGAGGGATCAGGCCGATACGCTCGTAATAGCGCAGCGTGTCGGCGGATATCTCATATTTCTGGCTGACTTCGGCGATGTTCATTTCGACTCTTTCTCCGGGAGCGGCATTCCTCCGGCTCCAATATTGTCTCTGTCGTGCTCCCTGAGGTAAACGACGAACGCCCCTTTGGGAATGTTGGTAATCCTGGAGGCCGTTTCCGTCAGCTCGCTGATCAACTGCCGCTTTTGTTCCCTGTTCAAGGGGCTGGAATCGAGTGTAATAACCGGCATATCATTGCGCCTCCTTGTATTATATTTGCGACCTCTGCTGTCACGTGAGTATACATTTTTTGCGTCAATTCGCCATCCCAATGCTTTTCAGCCAGGAGTCCACCTCGTGCTGTGCGTTTTTCGCGCCAGAGCCATTGATTGCGATACCCTCAAGCAGCGTGGACTTTGGGCAGAGCGTTTGGATATCCGATGCGCTGCGACTGAGCCCGCTGCCCCCGTGCGTGCAGAAGGGGATCATCGTCTTGCCGGAAAAATCGTACTGCTCAACGAAGGTGAAGAGCGCCATCGGGGCCGTCCCCCACCATATCGGATAACCGATGAATATGACGTCGTAGTCGTCCATATTCTCGACCTTTGTGGAGAGCGCCGGTCGCGCGTTCTCGTTCTGTTCTTTTTTCGCAACATCCGTACACGCGCGGTACTCGGTCGGATAGGCGTTCACGGTCTTGATCTCGAAGAGGTCGCCGCCGATGCGTTCCCTAATCCGCCCAGCAATCTCCCGCGTGTTTCCCGACCAGGAAAAATAGGCGATCAAGATTTTCTTATCGCCGACCCCTTCCGCAGCCATCGCGCCCCTGGGGTGCGAAAGCATCGCAACGCAATAGGCAACCAACAACGCGACACATACCATCATGCTCAGTTTCATGCAAAATTTCCTCCATACGTTCAAATATTCGATCTTCCGATCGTAAAACACAGCCTATCACTTGGAGTCCACTCCAAGTCAAACGATTTCGGAGCATTTCATAAAATTCGGGAAATATTTCCAAAGGCCCTTGACTTTCTTGTAATTCCATTTTTAGATCAAATCAATTATTTCAAGCAGGACGGCC
>DAIRUD010000036.1:0-11145 GCA_036803565.1 Synergistaceae bacterium
AACGTCTCGACGTTGTTGATGTTCGTCGGCTTGCCCCAGAGCCCGGAGTTGGCCGGGAAGGGCGGCCGGGGCCGGGGCATGCCGCGCCGTCCCTCGATGGAGGCGATGAGCGCCGTCTCCTCGCCGCAGACAAACGCACCGGCGCCTTCCTTGATGTGAAGCTCGAAGTTGAAGGTGCTGCCGAGGATGCCGTCGCCCAGCAACCCGTTCTCCTTCGCCTGCGCGATGGCGTTTTGCAGGCGCCTGATCGCCAGCGGATACTCGGCACGACAGTAGATGTAGCCCTCGTCGGCGCCGACCGCGTAGCCGCAGATGGCCATGCCCTCGATGATCCGGTGCGGATCGCCCTCGAGCACGGAGCGGTCCATGAACGCGCCGGGGTCGCCCTCGTCGGCGTTGCAGATGACGTATTTCTTGTCGCCGACGGCCGCGCGCGTGAACTGCCACTTCATCCCCGTCGGGAAACCGCCGCCGCCGCGCCCGCGCAACCCGGAGTTCTTGATCTCCTCGATGACCGCCTCCGGCTTCATCGCCAGAGCCTTGGCCAATCCCTCGTAGCCGTCCGCGCCGATATACTCCTCCAGCGATTCGGGGTTGATGTGCCCGCAGTTCGCCAGCGCGTAGCGCTGCTGCTTTTTATAGAAGGCGATTTCGTCGTAGTTGGGGACCGTGTCCAGCGTCGCCGGCTCGCGATAGAGAAGCCGTTCGACGACGCGTCCCTTGAGCAGGTGCGTCTCGACGATCTCGTCCACATCCTCCGGCTTTACCCGGACGTAGAAGACACCCTCGGGGTAGACGATGACCAGGGGGCCCATCTCGCAGAGGCCGTGACAACCGGTCTCCACGACCTTTACCTCATCCTCGAGTCCTTTCGCTCCCAGCTTTTCGCGAAGAGCCGGGATGATGACCTTGGAGCCGGACGACGAACAGCCGGTTCCGCCACAGACAAGAACATGCGCCCTTGCGAGCTTCTCCATCGCAGATTCCTCCCACTCGTTTCCTTTTAAATCTTGGCAACGACCAGATCGGTGACGATCCGTCCGTTGACGAGGTGCTCGGAGATAATCCGGGGCACATCCTCGGGTTTCACGTTGCCGTATGTGACGCGGGGCTCGCCGGGGCGCACGATGTCGACCAGCGGTTCCTTCTGGCACATGCCGATACACCCCGTCTGCATGACGGAGACGTCCTTCAGGTCGCGTTTCGATATCTCGTCCATAATCGCGTTCATGACGGTGCGCGCCCCCGCGGCGATGCCGCAGGTACCCATGCCGACGATGACCTGGATGCCGTTCTCGTGCCGCGCGGTCGTCTGGCTCTTGGCCTGTTCCTTGATCTTGCGCAGATCGTCCAAACTCTTGATCGCCATTGTGAAAAGCCTCCCTCCCTCAATAAAAACGCGCTATTTGTACTGCGCGAGGATTTCCTTGATCGAGTCGGGCACCAGGCGCCCGTGCGTATCGTCGTTCACCATGATCACCGGAGCCAGGCCGCAGCAACCGATGCAGGCCACGTTCTCCAGGGTGAAACGCAGGTCGGGAGTTGTGAGTTCGCCCTCGGCGAGGCCCAGCTGGGCGACGATCTCCGCGAGAACCCCCTTCGCCCCGCGCACGTGGCAGGCGGTTCCCTGGCAGGAGCGGATGATGTTCCGTCCGCGCGGATTCAGGTGGAACTGCGCGTAAAACGTCACCACGCCGAAGACCCGGCTGATCGGGGTGCCGGTCTTCTCCCCGATGCGCACCAGCACCTCTCTCGGCAGGTAGCCGAATATATCCTGCGCCTTCTGGAGAATCGGAATCAGCGTTCCCTTTTTCCCCTCGTACTCCGCAAGAAGTTCCTCGAGCTTCTGCATGTCCTTTTCCGGCAACTTCTCTCCCATCGCGATTCCTCCTTCGATCTTCACCCGACGGGCGCGACCCGTCCCGCATTGCTGACAACAAACAGAATATTTGTAATACTCACGCACCTTGATATTTATTGCACAAAGTGGTGTCGTGTTTGCATATTGTATACTACTAGAGTTTCGCCTTCCCCGCAAGGGCAAATCCCTGTTATTTTCCCGACCTGCCCTTCGCTCCGCAACAGGCAATTGCATGCCCAAATCCGCATTTTCCGAAAAAACTGTCGCCATAAAAACGCGCACCGCTCCGCGTGTTTTAGACGTTTCAAATTAAAACAAAATTACATAAATTAAACGTGAAAAGCAAAAACATCCTTGGAGGTGCGTGTTATGAGTGAAACTATGGACAAAATCAAAAACAAGGGCGCGGAGCTGAAGGGCGAGTTGAAAAACAAATACGAGAATCTCAAAGAGGACATCCGGGGCGAGGATTACGACGAGCAGATCGCCTTCCAGCGCGGGCAGTATCAAGCCGCGGCGGGGGCGGTCGGGACGGCGGTGCGCGATAACCGGGACCTTGCGGCAGAATCGATCTCCAAAGCCGCATCCCCGATCGAGCGGAAAGCGGACGGCAGCGTCGACACGGAGGCCGCGGAGGCGCGCGGACGCATCAAGGACGAGGCGAAACGGATCAACAAAGAGGAGCGCAAAGGCTATAACGAAACGCTGAAATCCATGCGGCGCTGAGACCTCCGGGCGACCGCCCCAAACGCCTCCCGCAACGTGCGTGCGGGAGGCGTTTTCGCAAGCCTCGCGCGCGCTTTCCCATTCTGCCATGCTATACTTTTACATGAAAAACCACGGAAGAGGGAGGCGCGACAACATGTCCATGCAATGGAAAAACGAGCTCACCGACCAGCTCTGCGAGGCTTTGCTGACGCTCGGCACGATCGAGGAGGTATACGACTTCCTCGAGGACGTCGCGACGATCGCCGAGATCCGGGCATTCTCCCAGAGATTGCAGGTGGCGAAGCTCCTGATGCAGGGCGACTCCTATCCGCAGATATCGAAGAGCACGGGCGCCAGCACCGCCACCATCAGCCGGGTCCGCAAAACCGTCGATTACGGCAAGGACGGCTTCAAAACCGTGCTCGACCGTATGCGCGGGGAGGACGCATGATGCGCCCGGAGAGGAAAGTGGTCCTCGTCGCCGGGACGGCGGAGGATCCCCGCGTACGCGGTTTTTGCCACGGCCTCGCGCGCAACGGTTACGCCCTCGCGTTTTTGAACTTCGGCGACCGCGAAGCGGCCGACGCGCTGCTGGCGGAAATCGCGACCGGCGAAGGCGACGCGACACTGTGGGACACCGACCCGCCCTCGTCCGAGGCGATCTCCGCGGCGGTCGTCGGAACGGCGGAAACAATGGGCGGGATCGACCGCGTCGTCTACTGCGGCGCCGGGCCGAACCCCGACATGCAGGGCAAGCTTCTCCTGGACCTGGACGAGGAGGACTGGGACGGAGCGATGGCGCGCGGCTCGAAAGCCTTCTTTCTCCTCTGCAAGTACGCCCTCCCCTATCTCATCAGCCGCCCCGGCGCGGACATCCTCCTCCTGGACCCGATGCCCGCCGCCTGCGAAACGTGCAGCCTGTCCGAATATGTGGCGAGCGCGGCGATGGAGGCCGCCGTCCGGCACCTGGCGACGGAGCTGGCACAGTACGGGATCGCCGCGACGCACATCCGGACGCAGGAGATCGCCGACTGGGACAGAGAGGCGCACAAAGGCGGCGCGTGACCGCGAAGACCGGCCGAGCGGGCGCCTACAGCGCCTCGAACTTGTACCCGTAGCCCCAGATCGTGGCGATGTAGTTATGGTATGGATGCAGCTTGCCCCGCAGGCTCTTCACGTGCGTGTCGACCGTCCGCTCCGTCCCCACGAAATCCTGCCCCCAGACGAGATCGAGCAGCGCATCCCGGGAAAACGCCTTGTTCGGGTTGCGGCAGAGAAAGAGCAAGAGGTCGTACTCCCTGGGCGCCAGAGCCAACGGGCGACCGTCCAGCAGGGCGATGTGCGATTGCGTGTCGATGCTCAGCCTGCCCGCGGTCAGGACGTGCTGCCCGACGCAGGCTGCGCCGTACAGGCTGAAGAAACTGCGGATACGCGCCACCAGCTCTCGGGGGAAAAACGGCTTGAGGACGAAATCGTTGCCGCCCGCCGCAAACCCGGCGAGGCGCGCCTCCTCCGACGTCCGTTTGCTCAGGAAGATCACCGGTGTGCGCGTCGACTTGCGGATCTGCGTGCACACCAAGTCGCCGCTGATCTCCGGCAGCGCGTCCTCGAGCAGGATCACCCGATATTGACGCCGACGCAGCAGCTTCAACGCGACGATGCCGTCGCGCGCCTCGTCGCAGGGCCAGCGCTCCTCCTTGGCGTAAAAACGGACGATTTCGCGAACGGACGCATCGGAGTCGGCGACGAGAAGCCGTGTCTCCGGAACGGCCGAAGCGGCAGCATCTGCGTGGATGAGAACACCCCCTCCCCGAAAAAGACGACGAACGACGCAAAACGCCGCGGCGACAAACGCCGAGACATTCCGACAACCGAACCTTGTTATTTTTTTCTCGTGAAATTATGATATAACTTATTATCCCTCAAAATGACGGAAATGAAAAGGGCCTGTACGCAGGCCCTTTTCATTATCCTTTTTTCCCGTGATTACTTGTTGAACACCGATTTCAAAATATCCACAGTTTCCAAGGCGTCCTCCAACTCCGCCTTCAGCCTTCGGTTTTCCGATTCCAGCTCGAACAGCCGCGGCGATTGCGCGTCGGCGTGCTGCATCTTGGAGACCGCCGCCTTGGCCTTGTCGCGGATCTCCGCCGCAGTGCGCATCTTGGCGATCATGCGCTCGTCCGCGGTATAGGTCTCCTCGGTCAGCTCGTTGAATTCCCCGCGCGGCACGTAGTGGGTGTGCAGCAGCTCGTGCGACCGGTGGCCGTTCGGCTCCCCGAGGAACTCGTCGTACAGCTTCTTGATGTAGGGATTCTCATGCGACTTGCGCAAGGGCTTGCGCTCGTCCTCCTCGTAGAGCCCGCGCAGCCGCTTGCTGCGGATCTCCGGATCGTGCGAGCGCGGCTGCCCGCCGCCCATGATGCAGCCGCTGGGGCAACCCATGACCTCGATGAAGTGATACGGGGAGTCCCCCGCCGCCACCTGCTCCATCAGCTCCCGCGCCCCCGCAAGGCCGCTCGTGACCGCGACCTTCACCTCGACGCCGTCCAGATAGTCGTACTGCGGGAGGGGTTTTTCGATCTTGAAGGAAGCCTCCTTCACCTGGTCCAGTCCCACGATGGGCGCAACGTGCAGGTTCTCGAAGGGCAGCTCCCGGCCGGTCACCAGCTCGTAGACGGTGCGCAATGCCGCCTCCATGACGCCGCCGGTCAGCCCGAAGATGTCCGCCGCGCCGGTAGACAGGCCGAGCGGGTTGTCGAACTCCGACTCCGGCAGGTTGAGGAAATCGATGCCCGCCGACTTGATCATCGTCGCCAGCTCGCGGGTCGTGACCACCGCGTCGACGTTGGGTACGCCGCCGTTCTGCATCTCCGGCCGCTTGATCTCGTACTTCTTGGCCGTGCAGGGCATGACCGAAACGACGTAGATGTCCTTGGGATCCGCGCCGATCTGCTTGGCGTAGTACTCCTTGACAATCGCGCCCATCATGGTGTGCGGCGATTTGCAGGTGGAAAGGTGCTCCAACTGGTCCGGGAACATGTGCTCCACGAACTTGATCCAGCCGGGTGAGCAGCTGGTGATCATCGGCAGGGTCGCCCCCTTGCCGGTCAGCGCGTTTTTCACGCGGCCCAGAAACTCCGTGCCCTCCTCCATGATGGTCAGGTCCGCCGAGAAGTTCGTGTCGAAGACGTGATCGAAGCCCATGCGCCGGAACGCCGTCGCCATCTTGCCGGTGACGCTCGTCCCCGGCTCCAGGCCGAACTCCTCGCCCAGCGCGACGCGCACGGCGGGCGCCACCTGGATGACGGTGATCTTTTGGGGATCGGCGAGCGCGTTCCAGACGTCCATCTTGGTGTTCGTCGCCTGCAGCGCGCCGACCGGGCAGACGACCGTGCACTGCCCGCAGAAGGAACAGCTCACCTTGCCGAGGGACAGCTCCATGGCCGGGGCGATCTCGGTGTCGAAACCGCGGTGCTGCGCGGAGAGGGCGCCGACGCCCTGGATCTCGTTGCAGGCCGTCTCGCAGCGGCGGCAGAGGATGCACTTGGACATGTCGCGCGTCACGGAGATCGAGGCGTCCACGTGGTACGAGGAACGCTCCCCCTCGAAGCGGGAGGTCTCCAGCCCCAGCTGCTTGCCCAAGGCCTGGAACTCGCAATCCTGATTGCGGCTGCAGCTCAGGCAGTCCTCGGAGTGGTCGGAGTACATCAGTTCGTACAGGACCCGGCGCGCATGGCGCACCTTCTCCGTATTGGTGTGGACGACCATCCCCTCCGCCACCTCCGTCAGGCAGGAGGCCTGGAGCGTGCGCGCGCCCTCCACCTCGACGACGCAGATGCGGCAGGCCCCCGCCTTGTGCACGCCCTTCAGATAGCAGAGGCTCGGGATGCTGATCCCGTAGTCGGCGGCGGCGTCGATGATCGTCGTGCCCTCCTCGGCCTGGATCGGCAGTCCGTTGATCGTAAGATTCACCATCTCTCCTACCTCCTTTCGCAGTGGAGACAGCGCATGCTTTCCGCCATCGCGGTCAGCTTGTGGTACCCGAGGACGACCTCGTCGAACGTCCCCTTCCGCTTGTCCAGCTCCAGCATGTCGAGCGGGTAGCGGTTGAGCTCGACGATCTCGTCGTCGTCGTACTTGTAGTGGATATGGATCTCCTCGCCCTTGTTCAGGACGCCGCGCCCGCCGAGGTAGCGGTCGATGGCGGCGGCGGCCTGCTTGCCGTCCGCGATGGCGCGGATGACCGTGTCCGGCCCGTGAACGATGTCGCCGCCGGCGAAGACGCCCTCGCTGGTGGTCATCATCGTCTCGTTGTCGACGGTAAACGTACCCCACGGCGTGCGCCCGATCGCGTCCCGCCCCACGAACGGCAGGTCGGCGTACTGGCTGACGGCAGGGATCACCGTGTCCGCCGGGACCTCGAACATGTCGTTGGGGATGGGGATGGAGCGCCTGCGCCCGCTCGAGTCGAACTCGCCGAGCTGCATGCGATTGCAGACAACCTTCGCCACCCGGCCGCCCTCCGCGACGAAGCGGACGGGCTGCACGAGCTCCATGATCTCGACGCCTTCCTCGATGGCCTCCTGCACCTCCGCCTCGTAGGCGGGCATCATCTTGATCGTGCGGCGATAGAGCAGCGTGACCTTCTTCGCACCGAGGCGCAGCGCGGTCCGCGCGGAGTCGATGGCGGTGTTGCCGCCGCCGATGACGACGACGTTGTCGCCGACCTTGACCTCGTTGCCGCGGCGGATCATGCCCAGCTTGACCATCTTGAGGAAATCGATGCCGTGGATGACGCCGGGGAGCGTCTCCCCCTCGATGTTCACCCGCTGGGCGAACTGCGTCCCCGTCCCGACGAAGACCGCGTCGCACTCCGCGCGCAGGTCGTCGAAGGAGATCTCCTTGCCGATGGTGACGCCGAGATGGATGTTGACGCCCTCCTTTTCGATGAGGTCGATCTCGTGCTGCAGGACCTCCATGGGCAGGCGGTACTCCGGAATGCCGAAGGCCAGGACGCCGCCCGCAACCTCCTCGGACTCGTAGACGTCGACGTCGTAGCCCAGGCGTGAGAGGTAATAGCCGCAGGTGAGACCGGCGGCTCCGGCGCCGATGATGCCGACGCGCTTGCCGTTCTTGGGGAAGATGATGTCCTTCGTGTACTCCTTCTCGTGCTTGTGCGCGTAATCCGCGACGAAGCGCTTGATATCGCAGATCGCCACCGCCTCGTCGAGGGAGGCCCGGCGGCACTTGCTCTCGCACGGCCTGGTGCAGACGCGCCCGCAGACGGAGGGGAAGGGATTCTCCTGGCGGATCAGATTGTAGGCGTCGATGAAACGCCCCTCCGCGACGAGCGCGGTGTAGCCGGGCACGTTGATGTTCGCCGGACATGTATTCTCGCAGGGCGAGATGAACAGGTCGGAGCAGACGCCCGCCCGGCAGTACTTGTGCGCGATGTGCTCCTCGAACTCCTCGCGGAAGTACTTGATCGCGCTCAGTACGGGGTTGGGCGCCGTCTGGCCGAGGCCGCACATCGCCGTCTCCTGGACCACCTCGCCCAGCTCCTGCAACAGTTTGATATCGCCCTCGACGCCCTCGCCGCGCGTGATCCGCTCGAGGATGTCGAGCATGCGCTTGGTGCCGATGCGGCAGGCGACGCACTTGCCGCAGGATTCGTCCTGGATGAAGTCCATGAAGAAGCGCGCCGTGTCGACCATGCACGAATCCTCGTTCATGGCGATCAGCCCGCCGGAGCCCATGATCGCGCCCAGCTGCTTGAGCGTCGCGTAGTCGGTCGGCGCATTGAGGTCCTGGGGCGTCACGCAGCCGCCGGACGGACCGCCGATCTGCGCCGCCTTGAACTTCTTCTTCCCGGAGACGCCGCCGCCGATGTCGAAGAGGATGTTCCCCAGCGGAACGCCGATCGGCACCTCGACGATTCCGGTGTTGGCGATATCGCCGGCCAGCGCGAAGACCTTCGTCCCCTTGCTTGCCTCGGTCCCGAAGCCCGCGTACCAGTCGGCGCCCTTGAGCAGGATGGCCGGGACGTTGGCGAGCGTCTCGACGTTGTTGATGATCGTCGGGCAGCCGTAGAGACCGGACTGGAAGGGGAAGGGGGGCTTCTGCCGCGGCTCCCCGCGCTTGCCCTCGATGGAGCTGATCAACGCCGTCTCCTCGCCGCAGACGAAGGCGCCCGCGCCGATGCGGATCTCGAGGTCGAAATCGAAGCCCGATCCGAAGAGGTCCCCGCCCAGGAGGCCGGATTCCCGTGCTTGTTCGATGGCCTTCTCCAGCCGCGCGATGGCCAGCGGATACTCCGCGCGCACGTACACGTAGCCCTGATGTGCGCCGATGGCGAACCCGCCGAGGATCATCCCCTCGATCAGGGAGTGCGGATCGCCCTCGATGAGCGTGCGGTCCATGAACGCGCCGGGGTCGCCCTCGTCGGCGTTGCAGACGATGAACTTGCGGTCGCCCTTGGCGTTCATACCGGCCTCCCACTTGATGCCGGTGGGGAACCCCGCGCCACCGCGGCCCATGAGGCCGGATTTCTTGATCTCCGCCACGACGTCGGCGGGTTTCCTGCCCGTCAGCCAATCGGCCGCCGCGAAATAGCCGTCCCGCGCGATGTAGGCGTAGATGCTGGCATACTCCATCTCGCCGCAGTTGCGCAGGGCGATCTTCACCTGCTGCCGGAAGAATTCGATGTCGTCGATGCAGGGAACGTGCTGCTGCAGCGACTTGTCGTAAAACGTGTTCTCCTCCAGGATCCTGCCGTCCACGAGATGGGTGGAGACAATGCGCTTGGCGATCTCCGGGGTGACGTTGGTGTAGAATGTCCGCTCCGGCAGCACGAGCACGATGGGTCCCACGGAGCAGGTGCCCATGCAGCCCGTCTCCAGGACGATCGTGCTGTCGTCGATGCCGTTCTCCGCCAGCGCCTCCCACAGCGCCCGCTCCACCTCGCCGCAGCCGGAGGAGACGCAGCCCGCGCCGCCGCAGACGAGCACCTGATGCTTGTACCCGCGCATCTTTTCCAGGTAGGCGTCCTTCACCTTGCGGAGGGACGCCTGATCGCGAATGACCATAACCTCTTCCATCGTCCTCCCTCCTCCCTAATACTTCTTCAGGATCTGCTCGAGCCGGTTCGAGTTGACCTGCTTGTAGACCGTGTCGTCGATGAGCATCGCCGGCGCCAGTCCGCAGGCGCCGATGCAGCGCGCCACCTCGAAGGAGAATTTCCCGTCCGCCGTCGTCCCGCCCACATCCACGCCGAGCTGGCTCTGGAGCTGGTCGACGATCTTCTTCCCGCCGCGCACGTAGCAGGCCGTGCCGAGGCAGACCCGGATGGTGTGCTCCCCGCGGGGCTCGGTAGAGAAAAACGAGTAGAACGAGACGACGCCGGAGATCTTGGCCAGGGGAAGGTCCATCTCCCGGGCGATGAACTCCTGCAGTTCGAGCGGGAGGTAGCCGTAAATCTCCTGCGCGCGGTGCAATACCTGGATCAGGGAACCCTCGCAGCCCCTGTACTGGTCGATGACATTGGAGATCTGCTCGTAGGCCTTGGCGTTCTCCGCCGCGGCATTGGCGACAGCGCTTCCTGCACTCATGGTATTCCTCCTCCCATACGTGTGGCGAATACAGCCCGTCAAGAGGCGACGGGACGGATGAAGAGATCCCTACGCGCGCGGATCTCCGGCTTTGCGAATCGCTTTGTCTCGGTGTGATATGAGAAGAGTATAAGCCTGAATTGTCAGTATATTATGAGGGTTGAATCGGACAAATTGACGAGTTTCTCGAAAATAATGATATTTCGATCAAATAACGATCACTATTCCCTCACAATTTGTCGGTTCGTGTCATGCCCGATTGCGGGCAATGCCTTGAGAATCGCGATTTCTAGGGCTGCCTGTGAGCGGGCTTACGGGATTGATGAAAACCCGATCACCCTCGACTTGGCATAATTCCAACTATAAATCCAATCGCTCATGATGATTGGCCGCGTGGCAGTACTCCCCCAGTCGGATCTGCCACCCCCCTCCAGAGGAGGCCGGGGCTTGGCACGACGGAACGCCCCACCTTCATCAGGAAGGGGCACCGCCAAGGGCGGCGGAGGGAGGCCTACCCTGCTTTCAATCATCGATTTGATCTAGAAATGGAATAAGCAAACGTGGAGATCTTGCAGGGAAAAGCAGGACGAGGGGATCGCCATTCCTACCGGGGTGGCCGGCCGGGGGCTGAGTCCCGCAGCGAGAACAGATTTTCATTTCGCGGCACCCGTCCCTGCATAAAGCACCCCGCAAGAGAGCCGGCGCTCTTAGCGCCCCTACTCCCTCGACACATTATTTCTGTCGATCTGCCGCCTAACCGGGGAGGCCCCGTCCACGCTCCAGCCCCATCAGGCAGGCCAGGAGCGTCCGGTTGACCGGCGTCGGGATGCCGTTCGCTTCGCCGCAGCGGACGATGTAGCCGTTGACGTCCGCCACCCCGCACGGTTCTCCGTTTTCGACGTCGCGCAACATGCGCGGCCGATAGTCCCCGGGCAAACCGGCGGAGGCCCGACGCCGGATTTCGTC
>DAIRUD010000037.1:0-10967 GCA_036803565.1 Synergistaceae bacterium
AGAAGGTCTTGGGAAAAATCGCCGACCCGCGCGGAGCGGGTCGGCGGAAACGTTGCCTCCATCTAGCCGGAGGGCGGGGCGTGTAATGTATGGCGTTTTCTGGCAGCCCGCATTGTTTCGGCAGCGCCGCTACGGTTTATCGGCCTTGGCAACGCCGCGCGGCGATCTCCAGCATATCCGCCAACAAGCCCTGGGCCGTCTCCCTGGCGCCCGCGCCCGGCCCGATCACGGTCACGTCGCCGAGATTGTCCGTCGTCAGGCAGGCGGCGTTGGTGGCGCCGGAAACGCCCGCGAGCGGGTGTTCGGCCGGGAGCGGCGTGGGCGCGACGTAGCCGCGTACGCCGTTTGCCGTCCGCTCGACGCCGGCAACGAGTTTGACGCGTTTGCCCGCCGCGTTCGCCGTGCGCACGGCTTCGCCCGTTACGCCGCTGATGCCGGTCCGATCCACGTCCGCGATGCGGAGGGGGGTGCCGAACAGCTCCGCCGCCAGGATGCAGACCTTCACGGCGGCGTCGAAGCCCTCGACGTCCCCGGTCGGGTCCGTCTCGGCGTAACCGAGCCGTTGTGCCTCGGCGAGCGCCTCGGCGTACCCCATCCCTTCCTCCATGCGCGTGAGGATGTAGTTCGTCGTGCCGTTGAAGATGCCCTCCACCCTGCGGATCTCGCATCCCGCCATCGCGTCGCGGGCGAGGTTGATCAGGGGCGTCCCGCTCAGGACGCTGCTCTCGAAGCGCAGGTGCGCGCCGTTTCGTTTCGCCAGGGCCTTCAGCTCGTCGAGAAAGAGGCCCACCGCGCCTTTGCTGCAGGTGACGGCGTCGACGCCGGCCGAGAGGGCGGCGGTCAGGATGCCGCGGCTCGGCTCGCCGGTCTCGTAGTTCGTCGGCGTCGCCTCGCAGAGGAAATGGAGCGGCACTTCGCGGAGCAGGTCGGGAAGCGGGACCGGTTCCCTCCGCGCGCCCGGCATGTCGTGGATGTTTCCCTTCTCCGCGAGGTTGCGCACGGCCTCCGCCAGCGGGATGCCCGCAGGGGCGCAGATGGTCCCGCGCGCGTAGTCCGAGAGCAGGCAGACCTCGAAGGAAAAGCCGTGCCGCTCGCGCAGAAACGTCCGTTTTTCGTCCAGCAGGGACAGCAGGCCCGCGCCGACGGTTCCGCAGCCGACCAGGCCGATGTTGTAGGTCATGTCCGTATCAACTCCCCAAAATCGTTATGCGTTGCTCAGCGTATGTCCGCCATAGGATAGACCAACGCCGCGATGTTGTCGATGTACAGGCTGGATTCGGGCCGGTTGCGGATCTCCGCGCCGGCCCGCAGGCTCGTGACGGCGGCTCTGCCGATCACGGTCCGGCCGACCTTTCCGCCGGGCAGGATGGTGCGCACGCCCCAGACGTTATGGAAGACGATGGGCTGGGAGTCGTAGACGCCGAGATAGAGCATGATGTGCCCGGGCATGTGGATCATCGTCGCGAAGGGGACGCCGTTCTCCACGATCGTCTTCGGGCGCGTCTCGACGGGGATGTTGCGCAGGGGGATGGAGGCTCCCGTCTTGGCCTGGTCGCCGGAGTTGCGCGGCAGCCAGACGCCGAAGAGCGTGAAGTAATCGCGCGTCATGGCAGAACAGTCGCGCAGGCCGTCCAAGCCGCCCCAGCCGTAGCGCTCGCCCATCATCCGATCGATGGCGTCGGCGGCGTTGCGGGGCGTGAAGGGGATGGGAAAGCGGGGCGCGACGCCGGATTCGGAGCGGTGCCGCATCGTGGTCGCCATGCCGTTTTTCCCCCGCACCGGCAGGAGGACGTCCGCTCCGTCCCGGGGAAGGATCGTGCCCAGTTTGGCGGTGCAGAGCTTTACGCCCTTCGCGTCGTGGAAGGGCACGTTGTCGCGCACGATGACCGCGTGGTCGGAGTAGACGTAACTCTCGATGAATTCGTCGTCCACGGAGGCGACTTTTCCGGTGGGAACCCAGCCGACGACCGTGCCCGAGGCGATGAAGAGCCACTTGGCGTCCTTCGACGTGCCGTAGACGGCGAGCGGTTCTCCCGGTTTCAACGCGGAATTCTGCAGGACGTCCTGCTTGAGCAGGCCGCGCTCGCCCCTTGCGGAGTTGCGCGAGGGGTAGAGCGGGGTCGCGGTCGGCAGCACGCGCACGTCCGCCTCGGCAAGCGCGATCGCCGGGCGCGAGGTCGGGCGATCCTCCAATAAGCCGTTTTCGCGGATGCGGCGGAGTTCCTCCTTGGGGAACTGTTTTCCGTCGGCGGAGAAGAGCTGGCGGTTCGCCGTGGCGCGGTGGTAGTCGACGATCTTGTCGAAGGAGAGGTCGAGGTACGAGAGGTTTTCCCACAGCCAGGGGGCGTAGTGCCGTTGCAGGTATTCGTCGGCGTAAACCCGTTGCGTCGCGTAATCCGCGATGGGCTCGTCGGGGAGCACGGGAAGGTAGGCGGACGCCTTCTGCGGGAAGTGTTCGAGGTCCATGACGGGCGGCTTTTCCGCGGCGCAAAGCGCGACGGGGGCAAGGCCCAACCCCAGGCCGAGGAGGTAGAGGAAACAGAGGAGAAGGGAAATACCCCGGTGCGCTGCTTGAGGGGGGGAGGGCGTTCCGGTTTTCGACAATGCATACAACTCCAGTCCGGTAAAATCGCAGAATCGTCCTCTATTCTATCACGTTCTTTCGGCGTGCCGGGGTTTCTTCCCGTCAGGCGCGGGCCGCGTAATCCGCACGTGCGGAGAGAGGGGCGTATGGGCGGCGGCGGGGCCGGAATTTATCGTCCGTGGAGCAATGAAACGCCGAGAAAAAGCCCTTAGCAAACAAGGCACGGCAATCCTCCGGCGGAGGGGTGGCACCACGGGGTCGGTTCCGAGACGTTTTATTCCAGCTATAAATCCAATCGCTCATGACGGTCGGCCACGTGGTAGCGCTCCCCCAGCCGACTCTGCCGACAGCCTCCTCTCAAGGGGGCCGGGGTTTGGCACGACGGAACGCCTCGCCTCCCTCAGGAAGGAACACCGCCAAGGATGGTTGAGGGAGACCTGCCCTGCTTTACTTTATAATTGATTTGATCTGGAATTATACCAAACTGCGATCGATGCACGGAGCGTCGCAACTTCTTAGGTTGTCTGTGAGCGGGTTTACGGGATTGATTAGACGTTGCCCAGATACACGAAACGGAGGCGTGCGTGCGCGTGTGCGGCCAAGCGCTCCAGAAGCGATCGGTCGGTCGGCGGCGCGGTGTGGCGGTGGGCGGGGAAGCAGCGGGAGATGTGCAGCGGGATATCGTGCGATATCCCGGCGATCCAGTCGGTCATGGCGGCGAAGTCCTCGAAGGAGTCGCTGATGCCCGGCACGACCAGGTGCGTCAGTTCGACGTGCGCTCCGGCGCGCACGAGGTGTGCGACATTGGTCGTGACCGCCTCCAGGGAGCCGCCGATGGCCCGGTATGTTGCGGCGTCGAAGGCCTTGATGTCGATATTGAGGGCCTGCACGGATGCGGCCAACTCCGCGCAGGCTTCGCCGGAGAACATGCCGTTGGTGACGAGCGCCGTCGCGACGCCCTCTCCGGCGAGCAGCGGCGCTGCGGCGAGGATGTACTCGGCCTGCATCGTGGGTTCGTGGTAGGTGTAGGCGACGGCGCCCAGTCCGGCATCCCTTACCGTGCGCAGCAGCGTTTCGGGGGAGATGTCCCGGAAAACGGGCTCGCGTGCCGGGTGGGTCAGCGCATGGTTTTGGCAGAATGGGCAGCGCATGTTGCAGCCGACGCTCCCCAGCGAGAGGATCTTCGTCCCCGGACGCCAGCGGGCGAAGGGCTTTTTCTCGACGGGGTCCACGGCGACGGCGGAAAAGCGCCCCAGATAGGGCGACAGGAACCCTCCGGCGGCGGAAACGCCGCGTACGCCGCAAAGCCCGGTCTTCCCCGGATCGATGCGGCAGCGGTGCGCACAGAGAAAGCAGGCGGCGGCGGGCCCGTCCGCCGCATTCCGTCGCCACCAGCGCGGTCGGAGCAGTGTATCGTCGCCCGTTGTCCTCATTCCTCCGGGTACCGTTGGACGGCAAAACGTTCGACGGTCATTCCGTCCGGCGATGCGATGCCCGCCTTGCGCATGGCGATGTCGAGTTGTTGCTCGACCGTGTCGACGCCCTCCAGGTCGGGCAGGAGGACGCCGCGCGACATTCCTTTGGAGACGATAACGCCCCACCGCGCGGGATCGAGCGTATGCAGGTCGCTTACGCGCTCGGGCGCGCCTAGGACGTCCACGGAAAAGCGCACGCCGTCCAGCTCCTCCCGGCGCATCGGCGGAAAGCGCGGGTCGCGCGTGGCGGCGGAGACCGCGTTGGCGACGATTTCGCGGTCCAGGGAGGGCTGTGTGGGGAGGATCGTTCCGATGCAGCCGCGCAACGCGCCCCGCGTCGTCTTGATGGATACGAAACAGGCTTGCCGGGTACCCCACAGCGCCTCGTCGCCGCCGACCTCCCCGCCGTCCGTCGGCAGGGGAATTCCCGCCAGGCAGGCCGCGACCGCCCGTCTTGCCAGCGCGGGATAGGGGTGCACGCTCATCGTTCCGCCCCTTCCCGGATCCAGCCCGCATTGCAGTAGCCCACGCCGAAGGGCCCCTCGTAGGAGAGGACGTCGATCTTGGCGCCGAGCTCCGCGCAAAGTCCGAGCAACGTCATGATCGATCGCAGCCCGCACTCCCCGGCGTCCTCGCGGACTCTGGGGGAAAGCTCCAGGAGGGGGGCGGGGTCGGTCCGCTCCAGCGCCTGCACGACGGCCCGGTCGAATGCTTCCCCGTGCGGGCTGTAGCCGGCGGGTGCGTCGGGAGTCAGGCGATGGGAGAGATCTCCGCTTGCCACAAGGCCCCACTTCATTCCGTCGTCGTAGGCGGCGAGCGCGCGTCCGAGCTGGAAGGCCGCCTCCGGGGTCATCCCCACCGCGTTGCCGAGGGTCGTCTGCGGCAGGCCGTTCAGCGCGTTTTCGAGGAAGTACAGCGGCACCATGGCCCCCTGATCGCGGGTGAGGTCGTGCAGTTCTACGAACGAAACCGGGACGTTGCGGGCGCCGAGGAAATCGTACAGGGCGTCCACCTCGACCAGCGGCGTGCGTAGGTCGAAGACGACGGACGGAGCGCCGAAGGGGGAAAAACTGCCCCGAATCGCGCGCGCCCTGTTCAGCGCGAGGGAGCCCAACGCATACGGCTGGTGCGGGGAAAGCAGCAGGATTCGTTCCGGCCGCTCCGCCGCGGCAATGCGCCGCGTCAGACCGTCGATCCCCTCGATCGTAAGCGCGGCTTCGCGCTCCCGCCCCCTGCCGACATCCGGTACAATGATCGGAGGGTGAGGCGCCAGTACCGCCCAGATCCAAGACATCAAAAGCACCTCCCTCGAAAGCGAAAGTTGAAGGATTTACGTCATTATGATACAACAACAAGCCGCACCATAGGAGGGGTTTGCCTGCTCATTTCAGGGAAAAGTGCCGAGCTTCTCGTGCTGGACGTCGAATTTTCTCATGGGGCGGAAATCCGGACCATTCATCCGGCGATTTTGCGGTCGGCGGAGGATACGGTTCTGGTGGACTGCGGCTACCCCGGTTTTCTGCCGCGCCTCGAAAGAGCGGCGGCGGCGTGCGGCGCTTCCATGGAGGAGGTCTCGTCCGTCCTGGTCACGCATCACGATTACGACCATTGCGGGGCGTTACACGAAATTCGTCGGAAATACCCGGCGATTCGCGTCATCGCCTCCGAGGGGGATGCGCCGCATATTCGCGGTGACCTGCCCTCCTTGCGGTTGCTGCAGGCGGAGGCGCTCTACGACACGCTCGAAGGCGAGCGCGAGCGGGAGGACGCGCGCGATTTCCAGGCGGCGTTGCGCGCCGTGCCCCCCGCGGACGTCGACTTGACGGTGCGGGACGGGGATGCCTTTCCATGGTGCGGGGGCGCGCGGATCGTCGCGACGCCGGGGCACATGCCGGGGCACATCTCGGTCTATCTGGAGCGGCTGCGGACCTTGATCACCGGCGATGCGCTGATCGCGATCAACGGCAGGTTGCGCATCGCCAACCCCCATTATGCCCTCGACCTCGATGCGGCCAAGGAGAGCGTGCGCAGGCTGGCCGCGATGGACATCTCCACCTTCGTCTGCTATCACGGCGGCGTCGTGCGGGGCGACCTCTCCCACAGGCGCTATCGGCACCTGCTGCGCTAGGTTCCCCTTTGCGGATTTCCGCGCTTCGTGTATCATCGGGGCGGCGCAGTCGAAACGCGCGCACATCGCGACGGAGGCCGGAATGCGGAATCTGGATTTTCGGAATCTCGACCCGGAGACGATCAAGACCTATATCCGCGAGCGCACCCGGCTCTTTCCCGCCGCCGCGCGCCTGTCCGTCTATGAGTTCGGGCGAAACCCCGACGACGGGGACGGGTATGTCAATCACATCTATCGGATCTCAGACGAAACCGGCCGCTCCGTCATCCTCAAGCAGGCGAAGCCCTTTCTCAAGGCCCTCGGGGAGGGGGTCATGCCGCTCGTCACCGGCCGCAACAAGATGGAGGTCGACATCATGCGGATCCGCAGCGCCATCGTGCCCGCCTATATGGCGCGCGTGCTGCACGCGGACCCGGAGAACAACCTGTATATCTGCGAGGATTGGGGCCGCCTGGGCGTCATGCGCTTCGAGCTTTGCCGCGGAAAGGTCTTTCCGCAGTTTCCCGGCTGGATCGGCGAATATATGGCGAAGAGCAACTTCTATACGTCGGAGCTTTATTTCGACCAACGGGCGTTTCGGCGGATGGACGCGCGGTTTTGCAATCCCGATATGCTGGTCATCCTGGAGACGTTTCTCTTTCAGCGCGAATCCCTGATCGACAGCGTCAGGGCCGTCGCCGCCGCGCCCGATCCGCAGCATCGCGCCGCGAGCGACGCCTTCTGGAGCCGCCGGGATGTCCGCCTGGAGCTGCTGAAGCTGCGCGACATCTACATGAAAAAGCACGAGTGCCTCTGTCACGGCGATCTGCACACGTCGAACATCCTGATCGGGTCGGAGGACATGAAGGTGTTCGACATGGAGTACACGTTCATGGGGCCGTTCTCCGCGGACGGCGGATACCTGCTGGGAAACCTGGTTTACGTCTATATCGCCTCGTTCTACCGCGACGAGTTGCCGGAGGCCGTGCGGCGGAAACAGCGGGAATGGGCGATCTCCTGCATCGGCGAGACGCTCGCCCGGTACTTCCGCGTCTTCGCCGAATGCTGGGCACGCGACGCGAAACCGCTGTTCCGCGAGCTGCCGGAATACCTTGCCGAACTTTGCGCCGCGTACCTGAGGGAAGTCTGCGGTTTCATGGGGGCGCAGATCTCCAGCCGCGTCGGCGGTTTTGCGGAGCTGCCGGACTTCGACACCATCCCCGATCGCGACAAACGCAACGAAGCGCGCGCGCTGGCGCTCGCCACCGCATACAACCTCATCGTGTCGTGGCAAACGGTGGAATCTGCCGAGGACATTCTGCGGATCGTCACCGAAAGCGCGCAAGCGTTTTTCCGATCGGCGAAAACGCTCCCCTGAGCCTGCCCGTATGTGCCTTGCCGTGAGGCGTTATTTGCGGACCTAGCCCGCTTACCATCCCCGTCCGCCGCCGCCGCCCATACCGCCGCCGGAGAATCCGCCACCGCCGAAGCCGCTGCCGCCGAGCAGCGATTCGCCGCCGTCGCCCGAAGAGGGGGGAGGGGGGGCGCTGTGCTGTGCCACGGCCCGGGAGAGCTGGTCCGAGAGGCGGAGGTAATAGTGGCCGGAGAACAGGTAATCCGCATCGCGCATCTCGTTCCACTCCGGTTTGTAGGCTGCTTTCGCCAGGATGCCGGAGAAGCGGTCGGCCCACGTTTGGGCGCAGTCCAGCGCGAAGGCGTAGGGCAGCAATTCCTCGAAGTGCTGCGGCGTTTCGTCGGGCGGATTTAGCACGGCGAGGCGATGGCGTTCCGCCGTCCCCATGTACATCTTGAGGCCCTCGATCTCGGCCAGCACCTTGCCGCCTTTGCCGGTCGGCACGGACATGATCCCGGAAAAGAAAAATGCGATTGCGCCCGCGACGACCACTCCGGCGGTGACGATGGGGTCGAGGCCCGTCAGGCAGCCGATACCGGCAATGATCAGGAGCGATACGATGACCAGCATCCGGCCGGTCCCGGCCTTGCCGCCGCCGACCGCGTGCGTGAGCTTCCCCGCCAGAAGCGGCAGGACGAAAAAGATGGCATTGATCGCCAGGGCCAGGGTGGCGGTGGAGAAGCTGTCACGGCTCGCCGCCGCGAGGTACAGGAGGAGCGGCGCGAAAAAGAGGATGCCGATGAGGCTGAACGCGGTATTGCGGTCGATATGCCCCGCCGCGTCCATTTCGTAACGCGCCTTGAGGGCTTCGTTGGCCTTGCGGAGGACGTCCGCGTTCGCCTCGGTAACGAGCACTCCAGCCGGATCATGCAAACCGGAGAACAGGTTGTCCGCGAGCTCCCAGAGGGGCACGGGCAACCCGTTCGAGCTTTTTCGGTCGGCGCGGACCTGCGGGGTCGGCGCGAGGCGGATTTCCCTGCCGTCCTCCCGAAAATGAAGAAAACCTTTGACCGCGAGGTTGAGGATATCGGCGGTCAGGCATTCTCCCGAATATTTTGCGTTGTGGAGGAGGAAGCGCGCAAAGCCGGGCGTCATTCCCTTAGGAGGACGAAAAAGCGGGACGACGATCCGCTTGGGATCCTTTCCGTAGAAATACCAGACGAGCGCGTAGTATGCGAATACGAGCGACACCAGCAGAAACGTGACCGGGCCCCTGTGGGCGAGCAGGGTGCTGCCGAGGCTCTGGCGCGGTTTGCGGACAAAGCCCTTCGGCCAGGCCGTGGCGACGGTAAAGGCCTCCCCCGGATACAGCGTCCCGACCGAGCGGATTGCCCCGTCCGCGTCGCGCTCGTAGCTGCCGCCACGGCTTCCCCTTCTGCCGGAGAACGCTTCCTGCCGGAGGATTTCCGCGCCCTGGGGCAACGCGATGCGAAACGAGACCGAGTCCACCGGGAGCGCCCATTCCTCGCCGAGCGCGTTCAGATACAATTCGTCGAATTCCTTGCCGAAGCGGATCCAACCGGAGGTGCGGTATTCCAGGGATATCGTGTGTACGCCGTGAGCCAGGGGGCGGTTGGGGTCGCCGATACGGACGGCGATGTTTCTCCCCTCCCGGAAGACGTCGGCCGCCGTCCGGTTGCCGTTCAGGTGCGCGCCGATCAGTTGAAAGCCGGTACGGTGTTTTTTCCCCGCCCGGTCCGGGTAATCGGTGGGAATGCTGCGGATGAGCCCGCGCCGGATCTCTCGTCCGGCCGCTTGAAAGCGGATGTTCTCGCGGACGACGAGGAAGCCGTTGGGTTGGACGACGGCCGTTACATCCATGGAAAGGATGCGTTCGTCGGCGCAAGCCGGGAAAACGCATATCGCCAACACAAGCAGGGCAAGGCCGAGTGCGCGTTTCATCGCTTTCCCCCATCCCGAGAAGATATGGCAAATTATATACGATGCGCCGAGACTTGTGGTTTCGTACCGCTCTGCCTATCGTCGGCGTTCTTTGTTTTCGCGGGACCGCTCCGTTTCCGGGTGGGGATGATTGTCGTTTGCGGGAAGGCGCCGCCTTCCGCGGAGCGAACGGAGCGCGGTTGGATCGGAAGGGGGAATTCACGCTTGTGCCGCCCCGTCGAGGTGCGGAGCGGCACAAGCGTTTGCGGATCCGTCAGTCGAAAATCCGTTCGCAGTTTCCGACGCAGCAGCGCCCCGCACGGGCCTCCTCCGGCGGGTCGAGGTAATCGCCGTCGAAACAGGCGGTGCATAGGGAATCCGCGGGAAGGCCGATGGAGGCGATCAGATCCTCTTTGCTGAGGTAGCGCAAGGAGTCGGCGCCGATGAATTTCGAAATTTCCTCCAGCGTATAGTTGGCGGCCGCGAGGTCGCCCTTCGATGGGGTGTCGATACCGTAAAAACAGGGGTAGCGGACGGGAGGGGAGGAGATGCAGAGGTGCACCGCCCGCGTGCCACACTCCCGGATCATGGACACGACGAGGCCCGACGTCGTGCCGCGCACGATGGAGTCGTCCACGAGCACGACGCGCTTTCCGGAGAAGAGGTCGGGGCTGGGGCTGAGCTTGATGCGGACGCCCAGTTCGCGCACCCGCTGGGTCGGCTGGATGAAGGTCCTGCCGACGTAACGGTTGCGGACGACCGCGGCCTCGTAGGTGAGGCCGGATTCCGCCGCGTAGCCGAGCGCCGCCGTCGTGCCGCTGTCGGGGAGGGAGGCGACGAAGTCCGCGTCCTCGATGCGCTCGTCGGTCAGGCAGTATTCGCCGACGTTGCCCATGGCCAGGCGCCTGCCCATCTCCCGGCGCGCTTTGTACACGGAGCGTCCGCCGATGACGCTGTCCGGGCGCGCGAAGTAGACGAACTCGAAGGAGCAGAGATATTTGCGCGTGGAGGCCGCCGGCAGGTAGTAGGACGAGAGCCCGTGCTCGTTGGCCAGGAGCACCTCGCCGGGGTCGATGTCCCGCACGAAGGTGATGCCCAGCAGGTGGAAGGCGCTCGTCTCCGAGGCGACGTAGTAGTTGTCGCCGCGCCTCCCCAGGGAGAGGGGGTGGAACCCCCAGGGGTCGCGCGCCGCGACCAGCCCCTCCTCGAGCAGCACGACGAGGCTGTACGCACCGCGCACGCCCGCCAGCGCGCGTTGCAGGGCTTCGAGCGGGCGGCGGCGCGGCTGGTGCGCCAAGAGGTGCAGGATGGCCTCCGAGTCGCACGTCGACTGGAAGATCGCGCCTCGGTTCTCCAGCATGTCGCGCAGTTCGTCGAAGTTCGTGATGTTTCCGTTGTGCGCGACGGCGACCGGCCCTTGCACGTGCGGATATGGGAAGCCAAAGTCGGCAAGGTGCGCCTCTTCCTCCTTGATACCAACGTGCCGGAAAACCCGCAGGACTTCCG